>SKKO01000170.1 GCA_007123715.1 Balneolaceae bacterium
CGCCGGAAAACCCAAGAATAACAGAGGAACGGACGAACCGATTAACAGATTAACAGAGTAACAGAGTAAGTGAGGGTAGTTTTTCGCTCAAGGCTCTTTTCGACATTCGCTGTTCCTCCGCTTCAACGCTGACAGATCCGGTGGGTGCTGTAAGGTTTAAGCTCTGCCCTCCCTTCGATATTTAAATCAGCTTTACGTTCTGCATTCCACAGTTCAATGCCTAATGAATCTCTTCGGGACAATTCCACAAATAATTATTGCCATCCCCGCGCCCTGCTTCAGGTTGATAGTGTGGTATTGCCAATTTTCCGTTAATTTGTCCAATTAAATAAAGTATTGAAACACAAATTTAGATCTGCCACACATGCCACATACCATACGCCGTTATGATGCCCTGGCGGCCGCCAGGAGCTGGTCACCTGTTGTAAATGATGATTTTCGCATGGATATCACAAACATTTTCGGAGAGAATGTCCTGGATTTCCAGAATTTAAAATCCCGATTGCCAAAAAGTGTCTGGGCCGATTTGAAAAAAACCATTGTGAATGGAGAGACTTTAAATTCAAAGGTTGCTGATGTGGTGGCACTTGCGATGAAAGAATGGGCAACGGAAAAAGGTGCTACCCATTATACGCACTGGTTTCAGCCTCTTACAGGGGCTACTGCCGAAAAGCACGACAGTTTTATCACGCCTAATCAGGGTGGTGGTGCTGTATCGGAATTTTCAGGCAAAGATTTGATACAGGGAGAGCCGGATGCATCCAGCTTTCCGAGCGGCGGTTTAAGGCCTACCTTTGAGGCTCGCGGCTACACGGCCTGGGATCCTACCTCGCCGGTATTTCTGATGGAAAACCCGAACGGAAATTATCTCTGCATTCCTACGGCATTCGCTTCATGGAAAGGTGAAGCGCTGGACCATAAAACCCCGCTACTGCGTTCTATCGAGGCACTGAATACACAGGTGAAACGTGCACTTAAACTGTTTGGAGTGGAAACCGTAAGGGTGATACCTACCGTTGGCGCCGAACAGGAATATTTTTTGATTGACCAGGAGTTTTTCTATCGCCGGCCCGACCTTATGACGTCAGGCAGAACCCTGGTCGGGGCGAAGCCGCCAAGAGGGCAAGAGCTGGATGACCATTATTTTGGGAGCATTCCAGATCGCGTTCTCTCGTATATGCTGGATGTAGAGCGTGAACTGTATAGGCTTGGAATACCTGTAAAAACCCGGCACAATGAAGTGGCACCCGGCCAGTTTGAACTCGCTCCGATATTTGAGAATTCAAATATTGCCGCTGACCATCAGCAGCTAACGATGATTATCCTCAAAAAAACCGCGAAGAGATATGGATTTGAATGCCTGCTTCACGAAAAACCATTCGACGGGCTTAATGGAAGCGGAAAACACCTGAACTGGTCGCTAAGCACGAAAGAAGGACTGAATTTGCTAGAACCCGGCGACAGTCCGCATAAAAACATGCGTTTTCTTTTCTTTTTTAGTGCAGTGTTGTGGGCTGTTTACAGACATCAGGATTTATTGAGGGTATCCATAGCGTCGGCAGGGAACGACCACCGCCTCGGGGCCAATGAAGCTCCCCCGGCTATCATTTCTGTCTATATCGGTGAACAGCTTGAAGATATTATTACTCAGCTGCTTAATGGAGGGCTTAAAAATTCCATCAAAAGCGGCCTGCTCGGGCTGGGTACTCCCGTTTTACCACATGTACCCAAACATGCCGGTGACAGAAACCGGACGTCACCGTTTGCATTTACAGGCAATAAATTCGAATTCCGGGCTGTGGGATCGAGTCAGTCGGTTTCCTTCCCCACAGTTGTTCTGAATACCATTGTTTCTGAGGCACTGGATGTCTTCTGCACACGCCTTGAAGGGCTCATCACGGAAAATGATTTTGAAGACGCTTTGAAAATTGTATTAATCAATAGTTTGAAGGAGTCTCAAAAAATAATTTTCAACGGAGATGGTTACTCAGACGAGTGGCAAAAAGAAGCTGCGAGGCGCGGATTGTTGAATTTGAAAAGTACACCGGATGCGCTGCCCCGGCTTACAGACAAAAAAAACATTGAATTGTTTGAAAAATACAGGGTATTGAGTGAAACTGAAGTCCACTCACGTCTTGAAATTTGGGCTGAACAATACCTTACCACCTTAACCATTGAGGTGGATACCACGGAAGCGATTGCCAAAACCATGGTGTTCCCGGCCGCAGTTCGGTACATCAATGAACTGGCACAGGCTGTAACCGATACCAAAAAGCTGGATGTAAAAAACAGCGGTGCTGTGGCCATGCTCAATACCGTATCCGAAGCATTAAACGAACTTGGCGATGCCCTTGACCGGCTTGCAGAAGTTCAGAGCAGGCTAAAATCTGATAATATCATCGGAAAATGCAGGGAATACAAAGAAAAAGTGTTACCGGTAGTTACCGACGTGAGAGATGCCATTGACTTTCTCGAACGATACACTGCCGATGATTACTGGCCGCTGCCGGTGTACCGGGAAATGCTCTTTGTTAAATAGATCTATCGCGTTTGAG
>SKKO01000097.1 GCA_007123715.1 Balneolaceae bacterium
GTCATCATTGCGGCTGGTTTATCCGGATGGCAGCAAAGGTCCTAAACGATGGGTACTGACCGCATCCGGTTATTGGTCACAAAACAGTAAATCACAGGTACTCGGATATCACGATTGGCCGGATCAGATTGAGGTTATGTGGCCCGGTGGAACAATTCAGTATGTATCCTTGGAATGGGGTGTTTATGATTATGAAATCGGGTTTTGAACTGTTGAGTGCTCGTGATGAACTGTCGAACTGTTGAGTGCTCGCTGTGCTCGCGTTGAACTGTTGAGTGTTCGCTGCGCTCGCGTTGAACTGTTGAGTGTTCGCTGCGCTCACGTTGAACTGTTGAATTGTTGAATTGTTGAACTGAAAAAAAAACTTGTACTAAACCCTGGAATTCAACGATTCAAAGTTTCTCCAAATCTTCTAAATCGGATTTTCTGCCGGTAGCTTTTTTGTTTTTTCGTAACTCTTCCCTGCCGATAAAAAAAACCTTTTGTGAGCCGTAATTTCCTGTTACTCTTTTCGGCCATGCTTCATCAAAATTAACACCCGAAATGGATGTCAAAATATCGATACGAAGTGGAGGATAACCTAATTGTATGATTTGGTTGGGTTCTAAAAGATCATGTTCATTCAATTCAAGCGAACCAAACCCAAAGTCATGAAGTGTCTTAAGAATCTTGAGTGCGTTTTCATTATCCCGCTTTATAAAGATATCCAGGTCTTTTGTAAACCGCGGTTCCACATGAATGGCATAAGCATAACCACCAACTACCAGATAGGTTACTTCATGTTTGTTTAACAATTCGAAGAACTCTTCGTAGTCTTTGCTTATTTTCATCATGTTTTGGGTATAGGCCTAATTTAATAGCATCTTCTCACAATGATTCAAGAATTTCGATTTTAAACTCTATAGACTGCTTTTTCCAAAATTGCCTGTCATCCAATACTTGCTGATTATCTGATAGTTTGTATCTTTTTATCATTTTTTCCATAGTAACCTATTGGATGAGTCATCTGATAGTTAATTATTCGGTTTTTGTGGAAGTTACAGATTATTATTAATAACTGCCCACCGAAGAATACACCTGCTTACAGGAGCTTTGGAACTGAATAAACTTTTCTCTAACTTTAATATTTAAAATTTTCGATTCCACTCAAAACGCGTTAAAGGTTCCGGTGAATAATGGTACCGCTGAGCCAGATCTGCCGCTGCCTGTGTTCGAGTGCATGAAACTCGGATCTGCGGGCAAGTATGTAGTGGTCGAAAGGAAAAAATTCATTGGGTGAACGCTGCCGGTTAAATTGAAAATTTCGCTGCGGATCCCCGAAATTATGAGTGTACGACCAGATCAGCGAATTTCTTCTCGATTCGATATACCACGGAGCTCCATAGAGAATGTAAATCATCCCGCGGTCTGTTTTCCATCCCTCCTTGAAGTTTGTGAACTGTTTATTGGCATATTCAACTCTCGTATAAAACAGATTGATCACATCTCTTGCGTCCCGGATGCTCCCAAGATGGCTCAGCCAAAAACGGTCCATCACCTCTTTCAGGGAATCAGGATCACTTATATTTATCAACTGTTCATAATCCCGTCCATTCATCAGGTAAACCAGCGGTTCGGCCAGCTCACGTGCGGTAATTAATGTGGGATAGTTTTCAGAACGTATTGCAAAATCTCTCGCTTTAAAAAGTTCATTCCCGTCATACGTTACGGTTCTAACCTCGAACCGGTAATTTCCACGTTCCAAAAGAGGGTATTTAAATTCGATAAGCACACTGCCGGGCTGATCCAGAATCCGGGTGGTTTCATCGACAATACGCCTGTTTCTGTAATCAATTCCCTTGTATGGCAATGTATTTGGGATGTGATTGCTATATGACATGGGCAATGCCGGCCTTAAATCAGCAGGAAAGTACAGCAGGCGGGATATAATTGTAAGCGGATTTTCCGAATCGTTGTTGGTTACCTGGAATTCAAATCTCAGGCTGTCATTCACCGCCGTAACATCATACGTAGTGATTGGAATAAACTCCGCATTGATAAGGTCAAGATTTTTCCCTGACAGCCGGATGGCTGTAATGTTATTTTCCGGGGCGTCCGGATTCGGGATATAAGCATCGGCCTGCCTGATAATTTCGCGGCCTGTGGCAGTATCTTTCACGGATACTGCAACGGTAAACCTTCCCGGTTTAACCAACACTTCCTCGGTAAACGTAAACACCTGCTCATTTAAAAGAAAAGGCCTTACCTCCGATTCGATTTCAAATTCCCTGAGAATATTCTCTGTCTCGCCTGTATCAAGATTTGCTACACGGATGGCGAGTTCGATGACTGCAAGGTCTTTCCCATCAGCGCTTTTGAAGACAAGACTGCTGTAACCGATGTCTGTTGTGACCTCTATGACGGCTTCGTCCTGCAGGTTTAAATATCCGAGTGCGGACAGGCGAACATCCGGGTACCCTTCCCTGAAGTTATAATCAGATCCTCTTTCAATGTCGGGATTTTTTGTCTGAACACATCCTGAAAACATGATGCATACGAAC
>SKKO01000198.1 GCA_007123715.1 Balneolaceae bacterium
ACTCAACTGCAAGACAACCAGCATACTTGCTATTAAAAACAGAGGATAAATTTTGTTTTGATACATGTATACCATTTTATTTTTTGAGGGTAGCATGATAGCCGGGTACGTTATTTGTTAAGCGTTACAAAAAGTTGGGATTGAATTTTCCATTCTCCGGATTGATGAATCCACTGCGCCGCATAATTGCCGTGAAAAACGGGGGATTCTTCATTCGGGTCGTCGGCAGAATATGCATGCCAGATTCCGGTTTCCCACGCCAGGCCGCGTTCTTCGTTCACAATGATTTCTGTGGGAGTTCGTACCCAAAACATGGGCTGGGCATCCGCTGCCGATTCGATATAGGCTTTCAGTTCGTCCTTTCCTGACAGCAGCGTGCCGTTGCCGGTTGTGATCAGTACATCATCAGTTAAAAATTCGAAGTTTGCTTCTTCGTCCAGGGCTTTCAAAGCGGCATTCGAGGCTTCGCGGATGGATCGGATCCTCTCTTCAGACGATTGCGCAAAAAGCACCCCGCCGTATATGGATAAAATAAGGGTTGTCAAAAGGATGCATCCGGTAATGAACTGAAGGTTAAGGGCGGATGGGGATTTCATGTATTTAAAATGTTATCTAAGGTTTAAGGTTCACTTCATTGGTTTAGGTTCGGATAATTCTACCAGCTGATCTGCTGCCCACACCCGGATCCATCGCATACCGAAAAACACCCCGGTTAGCACGGCAACAAGAATGGCCATGCCGATGGCTTCCTGTCCGGTGAGATGCGATAAAAACCAGAGAATAACCAGCGATGTGACAACCGGAACCGTATATCCGCCCGGAATCGTGAATGAGCCGGGGTCAACGGGCTGTAGTTTTCTCAGTTTGATTACGGAAAAGGCCACGCCCAGATAAACCAGCAGAATGGCCCCGCTCGACGCAATCATGAGGGCCTTGATTTCGCCCACAGATGCCAGCAAAAAAGAGACCGATGAGTACAGGATAATGGCAACATGGGGCGTGATGTACTTCGGATGGACCCGTGCAAGGATCGCTGGCGGGATAACCCCATCCCTTGCACCCGCGAAAATTACCCGCGGCAGGTTGGTGTTTGTACCACTCACTGTTCCGAACATGGAAACCGCAGCACCCAGGGTAATCAGTGTGAGTCCTGCCGGACCGAAAATCCGGTTCCCGACTTCAGCCAGCGGATTTGCCTGGAAATCTGCCAGTGCATCTCCCATCACCCCCAATGAAACCGTCTGAATGAGCATGTACAGTAGTAATACACCGCTTACACCGATAAATACAGCCTTTGGAATGGTTTTTTTCGGGTTTTTTACTTCGCCGCCAATTGAGAGGCCTGTTTCAGCTCCGATAAAAGCGAAAAAAAGGATGAGCGACATTTCACCGACACTTTTCACTGAAGGAAGTGATTCCCAGATAAGATTACTGCCGGTTACATCTTTCCATCCAATCAGAACCAGCAGCAGCAGGGGAATGAGCTTGGCCGTGGTGGTGAACAGCACCACCCTCATCCCGCTTTTTATACCGATTACATTAATCATCGCCAGGCTGCCAAAGAGTACCAGCATAAAGGTGATCCGGGCCCATCCGGAAGCCATTACCGGTACAAACGAGGCCAGAATTTCGACAATGGCATTGGCAATCGCTGCATCGGCTGCAAAGGCCGATATGATAAAGAGGTTCGCTGTCAGAAAGCCTGCGTACCTGCCAAATGCCGATTCGATGTAGGTGTATGCACCGCCTGAATCGGTTACCTTGCTACCAACTTCCGCAAAGCAGAGCATAACCAGGGCAATCAGAAAACCGCAGAACAAGTAAGCGGCAATGCTCGCAGAACCCAGTCCGGCAGCCACAATGGCCGGCAGTATAAAAATACCACCACCAATCGTGAGGTTCACAATATTGGCACTGAGCCCCCACACACCGACGGTGCGTTTGAGGCCATCTTCTTTTTGGAGAGGCGAGTGCGTATGGGAGGAGTTCAACTAGTTAGCTTCTTTAGAAGATGAATAGACAAGTTGAAAAGAAGAATATTCATGATAGTGTCGTATTTGCATAAGGTTTATCCGGGTTTCCATCTAAAATGTACTTTATCACGGTACTTAAAACTTGTACATATCACGCAAATGTTTGGATTATTGGCGCATTTAGCCTCTATATTTTACGATTTAGCTGCAAAAAGACCATGGTGGTTTAAATATCGGTTATCATCGGATGGGTCGCAATATTTTCAAGTAGCGGGGTTAAAACATACCGCCCGCCAGAATCCGGAAAGAAGATGAAAGTCCCTGCTATTCCAAAAAAGTTATAACTTAACCGTACTTTATTCCATAAAAGTTATAACTATATTGGATTATATTCCTGATTAGTTATATTATTGCTTTTCATTTTTGGTAACGACCCGGGATTTATGATCAATAGACAGCTTCATGAAAAGATAAAAGAGCGGCTTTTTGGCGGGAAAACTATCGTACTCATTGGCGCCCGGCAGGTAGGTAAAACTACACTAATAAACAGTGTTTTGGAA
>SKKO01000342.1 GCA_007123715.1 Balneolaceae bacterium
GCCAAAGAAATTCCACCTGTTGGTTTCGTATAAAAATGAACCGTGAAACGCTTCATCATTGGGTACGTTAGAATGTGGTGACCATGAGACTGTGATTCCAAGATTATGCATTCGCAGGTAATCGCTGAAATTAATCCTGAGGCCGCCAGCCGCATAATCTTTATAACCCTGGATTACGGGATATATCGATTTGAGTCTTAAATTGCCGATGGGCGAATAATCGGAACGTTCTCTAACCAGTTCCTCTACATTAATACTCTGTGGATTGGGGGGCGGCAGCATCCAATCGATCACTTCGGGGTGATTTTCCACCACCTGTTGCCCCATAAACTGAATTGCACTAACTCTTGAAACAGGTTCATTGGCAATTTTTACGGGAATGAACCCGGTTCCGGTATATTCGAACGCAATCAGTTCTTCATCATTGATCGGAATCGGTTTAAAATACCCTGTTTCCACGTTTGTGAGCCAGCGCATTTCATTCTGTTCTATATCATACCTCACGATATTTGACACACCGCTGTAATAGGTTGAACCAAACAGGTATTTACCATCAGATGAAAATGTAAAGCTTGCCGGTGAACTCACTTCGAAATCAAAAATTTCCATTGGATCAAAAATTTCCGCTTTCAGAGAATCTGTACTGAGCATAACCAGCCGCTGATGCCCCCTCACATCTCCTATTGCAGCGCTCAGCCATTTGCCGTCTGGTGAAATGTCGATATCAAATATGTCTTCACCATAGGGCATAGAATGTATTCTGTTCCATTCTGTATAAGGAAATGGTATCCTCACTATGGATACAATTCCGTTGAGGTGGCGAATCCCCCAGAGGGACCTGTCTGTCCGGTCAAAAACCAGGTCGCCTACCCTGGCGTCTTTCATAAGACGCTGCGGTTCGCGTGTATAGATATTCACTGAATATAAATCGCGCCACTGGTTATTGTCGTTGGTGTAGAATATGGTATAGGTTTCGGGGTCGTAGGCCAGTGAACTTACAAAATAAAGAGCTGCACCTTTTAAATCTGTGATTCTGCGCATGGTGCCGTCGTTCGGATTTACTTCAGCAATGTGGGATATGGTTCCCGGGTAATCCACGGCCATAAAAATCCTGTCAATTTGTTCATCGTAAATCGCCCGGGAAACACCGCCCAGGGGTCTTCGCGAAAGAACTTCCCGTTCGGTGACCGGGTTTCTGCGAATACGATCCAGGTTCTGAGTCTGCCATTCCCTTTCCCAATCTACCCAGTTCGACCACTCTTCGTCAAGCGACCTGCCATACACATTCCGGAATTGATTGGCGTAAAAACGTCTGGTACCCGGAGCGCGGCTTGTCCAATCGAGAAGGGATTGAGGCCCATATTGCAGCGACAGGTACGACATAAACCTGGTTCCATACATATACGAGTTGGCGCCAACCTGGAAATCCACCGTGGTTCCCTCCGATTCCAGCCCAATGGCGTCATAGATGTGGGCATCGTCACGAATCATGGTTCGAAACATCATCTCATCATAGGCCCCCATCACCCGGCCTATACCGCCCGACATCCAGGTTGTCATATATTCTGCTATCCCCTCGTGATACCATCTTGGCGCAAAAATTCTCGGTGAAGTCATATAACTGTATAACACAGATATTGGATCATGACGGTTCGGATTAACTTTTCCCGCAAATAATGACCGGTAGAAACGGTCGGCTGAAGATGGATTATCCTGTGCTATAATATGAACGAGCTCATGGTTCATAAGCACATTAATCCGTTCATTGGCCGGGTTTGTTTCATACGCATAATGAAATGGGGCGATACCCATCAGAATGATGTTGTTTGGCACAGCGGATGCACCGCCATTTGCAAAATCCCCAAAATCGGACATAATTACAGTAACCGGTTCAGTTAATTCATATCCGAATTTCTCCTTGTGATAGCGTAGCGCGTTTGTATAGTTCCTGATGGTATGGTTGATCAGATACTCGTGACCGAAATTGTAATAAATCAGGTTCAGATCATCTGTTTTGACCGATCTGAACTGAGCATGAGCCGGCAAAAACACAACTGCTAATAAACAGGAATACAGTGTGTATAGAATCAGGAATCTGATAAGTTTGAACCCCTTTTGTATCATCGCTTTTTTTAGTGTTGTGCTATTCGTAAAACAGGTGATCTGTGTGAAAACCGAGACATTATCAAATTGTGCACCATAGCCAGTAAGTGCTGTTGATGTTAAAAAAAAAATCCGCCTCTTTAAAATAAAAAATGCCCCATCTTTTTAAAAGATGGGGCATTTGAAGGATTCTCTCTTAATTTCAGAGATATCTTCTTAACGATTATTTGGACCTTGAATGAGCTGGTTGAAATCAGGGCTTGCAACCAGTCGGTGAAAATCTTGACTGGCCATCAGCCTGTTAAAGTCAGAGCTGGCCATCAGCCTGTTAAAATCTGAATTCGCCATCAGCCTGCTAAAGTCAGAGCTGGCCATCAGCCTGTTAAAATCTGAATTCGCCATCAGCCTGTTAAAGTCAGAGCTGGC
>SKKO01000321.1 GCA_007123715.1 Balneolaceae bacterium
AGAGAGATCGATGGAAAGTTTTTTTATCCTGGGTTGGATTTTCCTGGCGATTGCGATTTTTAAGCACCATGAACCCTCCTGAATCGTTAGATTTTAATACCTTTAATTATCCCTTGAAATTCACCCGGGTAATTCCTGATTCGAACTTAATCGATAATGCCATGAAAATTACACCGATTATCTTTATTGCCGCACTTTTCTTCTCTCTCCCTGCAATGCTGATTGCCCAAAACGAAATCGAGCGTGAACGTATTTCATTACAGGGCTTGCAGGAGTTTGGATTCACTGCAAATATTGAAGGGACACGTACTGTAACATCGCATCAAGAACTCACTCCTACGGTTATTCGCCAGGAAGCGGTGAGCAAAATTGTGCAGGCCGGGCTCAGGTTTGTTTCGGATGAAGAAGTGCGTTCATCGGCCGACATCCCCTTTCTTTATATGCACATTAACACCATGCAGCTCGAGAACGGGCTGGTACCGTTTTCTATCCAGTTACGGCTCTATCAACCTGTAAAACTAACCCTTAACCGCGATTTGCAGACATCTGCAAGTACCTGGGAAACAGGTATGGTTGGAATTGTCTCGCTGGACCAGCTTCCGGTGATTAACTTAGCAGCCAGCGACTTGATTTCCGATTTTATTAATGATTACTATCTCACCAATCGCCGGTAATCACACACTATTTTGCTTATCGGGGAAACGTTCTTTTGGAATGTCATAAGTATTACACTATCAATTTTTGACCTCAACCATTTACCATTCAAATCATGGAACGCCGCTCATTTCTAAAAACAATCGGAACGGGTATTGCCGGCATCGGAGCAGGATCATCTATTTATCCATCATTGAAAACCGAAAAATCGAATCTGGTTCACCAGGGGGCCATCACCACGCGTGACACGGATATCAGCTATTATCATTCAGCGGTTGATCAGCCGCTCAAAATTATTCTCGCCACAGACACCCACCTCTGGCGTAACGATGAACGCGGCGACCCTTACCGCCAATACAGCGACCGGATGGCCGCCGCCTATAATCAAACCCGCCATTTTCAAACCGGTGAGCTAACAAATCCTGAAGAATGTCTTGAAAACACGATCCGGATTGCAGTGGAGAAAGATGCCGACCTTATTGCACTTCCCGGCGATCTTTTCAGCTGGCCATCGGAGGCTGCCATTGAGTGGGCTCTCGAAAAGCTCGAAGCTGTGGATATTCCCTATATCTATACGTCAGGTAATCACGACTGGCACTACGAGGGTATGGAGGGCGCCATTGAGGAACTTCGTGAAACGTGGATCAACAAGCGCCTGTTAC
Source organism: Balneolaceae bacterium (assembly GCA_007123715.1). GTDB lineage: Bacteria > Bacteroidota > Rhodothermia > Balneolales > Balneolaceae > Rhodohalobacter. The sequence continues at coordinate 1,317 of SKKO01000321.1, forward strand.
CGTTTTATCACGGCAATGACCCCATGATGGCTGCCTATGACCTGAAAGGAATCCGGATCGTTACCATTGACGACTCCACCTACCAGATTTCGGATGATCAACTCGCTTTTTTCCGCGACCAGGTAAAAAGCGGAATGCCACTGATTCTGATGATGCATATCCCGCTTTACGCTCCGGGGCGGCCGGTTGGTTTCGGTTGCGGCCATCCGGACTGGGGAGCCGCCACCGACCGCATCTATGAGCTGGAACGCCGGCCACGCTGGCCTGTAGATGGACACTCCCGTACTACATTTAATTTCTACAGGGAAGTGTTCAACGCACCCAATCTTCTTGGAATCTTTGCAGGCCATATTCATCGTCCTTCTATGGAGTATGTAAACGGCATCCCCCAGTTTGTCGCAGACGATAACGCGAGTGGTGCTTACCTGAATATATCACTCATGCCACTTGCGGATCGGGACTCAGATTTAATGAGAATATAAAATATGTAATAAAGCATTTATAATCATCTATGTAAATACTACCTCAGTCCATAAGCATGGAAATGAATGTGCGTGAAGGAGACAGGTTATCGGAAGGGGATGTACTGCTTCGTTTTGATATCGAAGAACAACAGGCCGAACTGGAGCGGGCACGTGCCGAATTTGATTTGGCCAGTGCCGTATATGAACGCAATCAAACACTTTTTAAAATCGATGCAATCTCCCTGGCTGAATATGAAGAAGCCCGGGCCAATAAAAGAATTGCTGAAAGTGAAGTAAAACTACTTGAAACCCGCATTGGATTTGGATCCATCCGTGCCCCTCACAATCTGGTTGTATTGAGCCGATATGTAGAACGAGGCAATGCGGTCTCCAATAATGAACCGTTATTCAGAGTCGCTGACCTGAACCGGCTGGTTGTGAGGCTTGGTATCCCCGAACGTGATGTTGTAGCTCTTGAAGAAGGCCAGCAAACAGAAATGAATATCGACGCATTCCCGGATCAGCCGGGATGACCGCAGCCCGCTGCAACAAACACTTACCGGCTCTGAACAACCTGTATCCCAATCTGCCGGCGTACAGGTCAATGGAGATCCTAAAACTCCGGCTACTTCTAAACAGGAACCGGTTGAAGGTGAGTAGATTTTAATTGCCACGGAGACACGGAATACGATGAAATGACGGTTAAGTCATCCTATGCTATTTTACTTTTGACACGACAC
>SKKO01000189.1 GCA_007123715.1 Balneolaceae bacterium
CAACGAGCAAAAACATGGTATTTCTATAGTTCCCTGGAGCTTGGATCAGTGTCTAATCTGGTGATGATGTTGTTTATTGGTATGGCGCCGAATAGAAATACCATGTTTCTTCAGGTACGTACCCCAACGAGCAAAAACATGGTATTTCTATAGTTCTCCGGAGCCACGCTCATCGTCTAATCCACTTCCGAGGAAGTGCAATACTCATGCCCTGATAGAAATACCATGTTTGGTTATAGCTCCCGGATATAAATATTCCTGAACTGTACCAGTGACGGAGAACTTGCCCACTCACCATCTACTTTATGTCCGTGATGCTGAAGAGCGATCGGTCCGCTTTCGGCAACTCCGGGCAGATGTGCACCATCCAGTACGGTATGCCCGTTCAGCACCACCGTTAAATATTCATCACGCATCGTAATTATAAAGGTATTCCATTCACCGATATGATTATCGGCATGTAATCTTGGTGTTACACCCGCAATCACTTCAGGTGACATGTTTCTGTCCATGCGGTAACCATACACTTCTCCGGAACCGACAGGCCAGGTCCAGATATTTATCTGTGCTTTCGACTGTCCCCGCAGGTAAATACCGGAATCGGAGTCGGGTATCGATATCCGGATTTCATTTCCGTTCTCATCCAGTTTATGAGTGCCATCCGGCAAAATAAGAGGTACCCTTTGATTGATAAACGGGGTTGCAGTGATTCTCCAATCAATTTTGAGTATAAAATCGGAAAATTCCTGTTCAGTCCAGAGATCCTTGCTGCCTTCTGCCTGACTCATTGCATCATAATCAATCACGCCATCCAGAACTTTCCAGTGACCGCCATCCCCTTCCGGAATAATCCAGCCGCTTAAGTCATTGCCATTAAAAAGGGACACCCATTCTTCTGTTGGATTGTCGAAAATGGGTTCATCTGAAGAACCGGTTAAAAAAACAAAAAAACCGGTAAGCAACGCGGCAGTAAAAAGGGATATGACTGTGCCGGTTGTGAGAAAGATATTTTTCATGATATATAAATTGGTTGAGCTGAATATTGATACAAATAGATAATATTGAGAGATAAGGAATCAGCCGAAAAAAAACAATGAATTGTTGCCTTACTTGCAAAATGACAAAGAATTAAGGTTCAATTTCGATCTAAATGGGAAGCAGGTTTAAGAATCTGACAGCATTGAGCTTTACGAAGATCAGTATAGGGCTAAAATAATTGCAAGATGCTAAAAATAAAAAAAGGCAATCGCAGTTGTTAAAGTAGTAGAAAATTTTATCAGTTACATGTACAATTACAGGGTTATTGTTATTAAAGCCAATTTTAATTAATGTTATATATCAGAGTAAAATAACTGAAGTATTATGAAATTTATCTCCCCTTTATTACTCATAGCTTCATTCATCTTATATGCCGGATGTGCATCGAGCAGTTCAGTAACACAGGAAAGGCCCGGAACCAGTGTAAATGTCCATAATCCAAACCTCGGGCTGGATGATTACCTGAACCGGCTGTCAGGAGTCCGCGTTTTTGGGAAGGGTCAGTATGCCAGGGTACAAATCCGCGGCGGCTCAAGTTTTGAATTGCCCCATACGCCGCTTTTTATTCTGGATGGAATACGGCTTGGCCGGGACTTTTCAAGTGTTTACCGTATGGTTGATATGAACAAAGTGAACACTGTGCGTGTACTGAACACCTCGCGTGCCACATTTTTATACGGGCATGACGGTTATGCCGGAGCTATAGAAATACTCACGGAAGAGTAAAAGATGGTTTATCTTTCACGATAACTGTCTGCGAAAATTTCTGTAGCGGTGTTCAGGTAAAAGGGTTCATTCTGTGATAAAAAGCCGAAACTGACTGAATACTTCACGAAAGGGTTACAATATTTCCAATATCAAATGGAAAAAATATCAACAGAACTTCTAGCGGAAGCCGCCCGCGAACCGGCTAAATCATTCAACATACTTATTGTACTGGAAGATGAAAAAGATGCAGATAATCTTCCCATTAAAGAGTTTAAAACCTATATGGGTAATATAGTGGCAGCCATGGTTTCCGGCTCGGAAATTACATCCCTGAGTAAAATGGAGAGCATAAAATCGATCGAAATGGATGGGGAAGTGACAGCCTGGTAACCAATTTCAGGGTCACTTTTTACTTATGAAGCGATTTAGGAGTGGTTGAAAACAGGTATTATACCGGGGCATGAATTGTATGTTTAAAAATGGATGTCTGATACTTTGATTTTGACCCTCATCATAAAAATCTCTCTTTTTCTCATGATTATTGAAACAAAACAATTTTAATCCCGAAAAGGTGTTAAAATAAAATTGACGGTTTTATTTTGATGCGCCGCCATTTTTTTGAACAAAAAAACAAGTCTTCCCTATGAAAATTATTACATCTGTCCTCTTGTTTTCGGGTTTATTTTTGCTAATGAGCTGTGCAACAACCAGTTCCACATCGTCAGAAAATCGGCCAAACAGGTCAGGTTCTCAGGTAATTGTTGATAATCCCA
>SKKO01000143.1 GCA_007123715.1 Balneolaceae bacterium
AGGAAGGGGAAGATGAATTTATATGCCATGCTTTTGTCAAAAAAATGAAGTATTAAATCATGACACACCTTTGAAATGAATTATATTTGAAAGGCTTGGAATTTTGTCCTATATTTTAGGACAAATGTCTAACAAAATAAATCATGACTGTAATAAATTCCAGAATAGAGAATAAATTAAATAAAGAAATTTCAGCTCTTCTTAAACAATCTAATATCGCAAAATTTAATATAAAGCTTAAAAGGCAAATCAGTTATGAAGATTTCCTGACAGATAAAATGTTGATTATTGCGGCGATCAGAACAGGTATACCCTATTCCCTGTTTGATTTAATCCAGGATTATACCCCATTTACAGAGAATGATTGGGCTAACTTTCTTGACATTTCAACCAAATCTCTTCAGCGATATAAATCGGCAGACAAATATCATTTCAAACCAATTCACTCAGAAAAAATAATTGAAATGGCAGAGGTGACAAAAATCGGCCTGGATGTTTTTGGCAGCACTGAAAAATTGAAACTATGGCTCAATACGCCAAACTTTGCGCTTGGCAATTTGAAACCCATTGAATTACTGAAAGATTCCTATGGAAAGGAATTGGTTATCAGTGAATTAACCCGTATTAGTCACGGCATATTCGTATAAAATGGAAGTATTCAGATTAGTGAGAGAGAAATATGCATTACCTTTATCAGGCAAAGGAGCAGCTATAAAAGGTGCAAGATGGAATTCTATTGGAGTAGAACTCATATACACCGTAAGTAACAGGTCTTTAGCAATGGCTGAAGTTGCTGTTCACTTCACACTTGCAACATTGCCTGACGATTATCTTATGATGACGATTGATATTCCTGATCATATATCAAAGCAAATATTAGCAACAGACGTTCTGCCCGCAGACTGGAGTGAATTTCCGCACCCGGCAACTACCCAAAAATTTGGAGACCAATTTGTAATTGAGAATAAATATTGTATTCTGATCATACCCTCAGTTGTTACACAGGGTGATTATAATGTTCTCATAAATCCTGCTCACACGGATTTTAAAGAGATCAAGGTTACTGATATTGTCAGGTTCCCTTTTGACAAGCGAATTTTCAATTAGTCAATCTAATAAAAGTTCGGGCTTGAAGTTTTTGATCCAAAAACAGTATGACCATAGAAAAACTGAAATACCCGATTGGAAAGTTTAAGAAACCGGAAGAGATCACTGCTGAAATCATTTCTGAATGGATTTCTGATATCACTTCATTTCCGGCAAGTCTCAGAAGTGAAGTAAATCATCTCTCCAATGACCAACTCGATACCCCATACCGGACGGACGGATGGACCATCAGGCAGGTGATCCATCATTGCGCTGACAGCCACATGAATAGTTTAATGCGCCTGAAACTTGCATTAACTGAAAACGTTCCAACGATAAAACCTTACATTCAGAATAGATGGGCTGAACTTTCTGACTCTAAAAATATGCCCATTGAAGCTTCCTTAAAGATGCTGGAAGGTATTCATGAACGGTGGGCTGTCTTGTTAAATGACCTTTCAGAAGAACAATTCAAAAGAACATTTGTCCATCCGGAAAACGGTAACACATTTAGAATTGATGAAAATACAGCTCTGTATGCCTGGCATTGCAACCATCACCTGGCACACATTACCGAAACAAAAAAGAGAAACAGTTGGAAATAAATAGTGAGTCTGTTTTTCGCAGCCTGCAGGTGAATGGGATCGATATCTTCTTCCAACAGGCAGGGAACGGGCCGCCACTGGTGTTTGTAGACGGCGGCGCATCTGACAGCCGAACCTGGACTCCGCAACTAAATGCGCTGTCAGATGAATTTACTATCATTGCCTGGGGCGAACCCGGAGCCGGCAGATCCTCTGACGTTCCAGATCATTTTGAACTCAACGACTATGCTGACTGCCTTGCCGGATTTATCACACAGCTTGAAATTATGGCAAAAACCGATTTGAATCACGTTTTACCGGGAATCGCAGTTCCAATGAATTGATGTGAAATAGTAATAGTTTGATTTCAATTACATGCCTTCATGGCACTTGACAAATGAAGCACTTGATCATTATCAAAAATATACTTGAATGTATGTAGTTCAGGGTTGTACATAACACGCATGAAAAACAAAGGAATCAAATACGAATTTATTTCAAAAGTCTGGAAACACGGTTCACCAGCTGGCTGGTATTTTATTTCACTTCCACAGGAATCATCAAAAGAAATCAGAGAAAATCTCAAATGGCAGGAAGAAGGCTGGGGACGATTGAAAGTATCCGCAAAAACAGGAAGCAGTGGATGGGAAACTGCGATATGATACGAAAAAAAAATGAAAACCTACCTGCTTCCACTGAAAGCTGATATCCGAAAGAAAGAAAACATTCACAATGGGGATTCCATTAAAGTGACTTTGTGGATTTAACCCTGGTTAAGCATATGATGGGTTGATAAATGAACTTTCATTATTTAAACTAACATACTTAAGATACGCTATGCGCTTAGCG
>SKKO01000234.1 GCA_007123715.1 Balneolaceae bacterium
AAACTTTCATTTACAAATAGAAACAGGCCATGAAATTTCAGTTGGTGCTGAAATTAGCTTTGTCGGATGAAATTATTTCGGATATAAATGAAAACAAGGTTAACCACAAATTGTCAGCTTAGAATACCTGTTTACGATGCTGCCGGCGGATTTCCAATTCTATTGCATTCTGCAACCCTGTGAATCCGGCAAGACTGCGTTCGAGTCCGCCGCTAGGTTACGGGCCAGCCAAAGGCGTTCATGTTCAGGGATAGTTTCTTCAATGAGCTGCTTCATTTCTTCCAGTAATTCCAGTTTCTCTGCAGGGCTATATTTCCTCATCCACTGTACAATTTTATATCATATAAGTTACAGGTGTACACATTTCAATTCCAAAAATCAGAGATGTGATGGCTTTGAAAAAGACCGGATTCCAGGATGGGATATGTATTATTCTTGTACAGACGGGTTCATCAATTCTGATGCTGCAAAGGGCGGGCTTATTTTTCCCGAGAGAATTTCTTTTTCGAGCCGGTCAAGGTTATTTTTCACATTTGGCCGGCTGTAAAATTGGTGCTTAAGCTGAAACCCGATCGCTTCGTGCAGCCATTGTACCGATTGATTTTTTCTGTTATTTGCGAAAAATCCGTTCTGTGTAACCTGATTATGATATTGTTTCAATACATCCCATACCTCCCTGATGCCGGTGTTATCAAGTGAGGATGCGGTTTTTACAGGTGCTTTCCATTCTGATGGTTGCGGAGGAAATAGTGACAATGCCTGTTGATATTCAAGCCTTGCCCGGTTCGCATTATGGATGTTTTCGCCGTCAGCCTTATTGATAACAATCATATCCGCTGTTTCCATGATCCCCCTTTTTATACCCTGGAGTTCATCACCGGCACCGGCCAGCATCAGCAAAAGGAAAAAATCCACCATGGATTTTACGGAAGTTTCAGACTGGCCCACACCCACAGTTTCTACAATAATGATATCAAAACCTGACGCTTCACATAAAAGGATTGCTTCCCGGGTTTTGCCAGCCACACCTCCGAGGATTCCAGCGGCAGGGGTGGGCCGTACATAGGCATTTTCATGAACTGCAAGTGTTTCCATGCGTGTTTTATCTCCAAGTATACTCCCTTTTGTTATACTGCTGCTCGGGTCGATGGCCAGTACGGCCACTTTCTTTCCCTGCTCAATGAGGTGCATCCCGAATTTTTCAATGAATGTACTTTTTCCAACTCCCGGAACCCCGGTTATCCCAATCCGGATTGAATGGCCGGCTAAGCCGTAGCATTTTTCAAGAATAGCCTGACCCAATTCCCGGTATTCATTTTTCGTGCTCTCTATGAGGGTAATTGCCCGTGAAAGTGTAGACCTGTCTCCTTTTTTAATCCCGTCTGCATACTCATCAGCATTATTCAGCTTCCCCTTTTTGATATAATAATCCGGGTTCACAGAATCAGAAATTTTCTTGTTTATTTGATTTTCATTAGGCATCGCGAAAGAGGTTAATCACATCAGGCAAAATTTTTATAACTGTAACCAATATAAGTAACGTTGTATTCGAGTGTACTATTTACCGGCCGGCAGTGTGATGACAAACTCGGTTCCTTTTCCTTCTTCACTCAAAAGATCAATCGTACCGTTATGTGATTTGATAATGTCATACGTCATGGAAAGCCCTAAACCCGTTCCCTCACCTGCATCCTTTGTGGTGAAAAAAGGTTCAAATATTTTATTTTTGATCTTTTCCGGGATACCGGGGCCATTATCTTTTATGCGGATGATTACATTTCCGCCCGACAACTCCGTTTTTACAGAGAGCAGAACATTTGCCTTAATCCCCTGTTTTCTGAAATGTTCATAAGCTGCCTGAAATCCGTTGTTGATGATATTTAAAAATGCCCGGCTAATATCCTGCGGTATGAGTTCGATTTTTTCGATAGATGGGTCAAATTCTTTCTGAATATCGGCGTTAAAGTCGGGGTCTTTCGCCCTTAGTCCGTGATAGGACAGGTCGGTATACTCATCCAGCAGTTTATTGATATCCGTGGGCATTTTCTCACCGCTTTTACCGCGTGAATGTAAAAGCATACCATGAACAATACTATCGGCCCGTTTGCCGTGTTTGGTAATAGTAGACACATTTGCATCAATATCCCCAAGAATTTCTTCGATAAAGCTGCCTTCGAGGTCTGCTTTTTTTTCCTGTTTGAGTCGATCTAATTCTTCCCTGAGTTCTGCGATCAGTTCACGGCTCACATCGGAAAAATTATTTACAAAATTGAGCGGGTTTTTAATTTCGTGTGCAATCCCGGCGGTTAACTGTCCGAGGCTTGCCATTTTCTCTTGTTGAATTAACTGTTGTTGGGTGTTTTTGAGGTCTTCGTGAGATTTTTTCAGGTTTTCGTAAGCTTTGGCAAGTTCGGCAGTACGCGCTTTTACTTCCTCCTCGAGTTCTTCTTTACGGGTTTCAATAAGTCTCTTGTTTTCCTGTTCCTGCTTCAGTTTTTCGTCAGCGAGACGCTGATTTTCGTCAAGTTTTCTCGATAACAGTTCACTTGTGCGGGCCACATCCCGGGCCAGATAAAAGGAGTATGATATGGGCACCAGGAGTGAGAGTACCGAGATCCACATCGCAGAAGATTGTGGAAGGTAGCCGATAACAATCAGTATGAGGAAAGTGATAAACCCAATGAAATAAATTCCAAATCCGATAAGGATGATATCAAGATCTTTAAGGTTCTTTTTAAATCGTGTGCTGGCAAACAATACCAAAGTATAGACCATACTGATGAGCCAAAGAAGCATTGCTGCATTTTGCAAGATCAGCGGACTGTAAAATGTAAATGCTGTTAACAGTACAGTAAAAAAACCAAATACCCATAGCACCCAATTGCGTTTTTTTTGGATCAATTTATAAGCAAACCACACATTAACAAAACTGCTCACAGAAATACCGATTCCGGTAATGAGCATGGCCATAAAAAAGTCCCGGGGTACTTCCCAGATGGTGATATAAAAAATTCCTATGGATGAGAGGCCTACTAAAATGAAGAGCAAAGCCGCTATCAGATTGAGCCGCTGCCGTGGATAAAGGATATATAAAAAAAGTAACAGAATACCCAAGCCTGTTGAGGCTCCCATTGAAAAACTTTGTGCTGCCATCGAAATACTCCTTTCAGCGGCACGGTCTTGAAAATGCTGTTCAATATTTTCAAACGGACCCATATACAATTTGAGGCCAAGGATAAATGCTTCAGGCCCTACTTCAATTAGCTCATGGTATGAATACCGAAGTGCAATAAATTGCTGATCGGTATGATCCCACTCAAATGAAATCGGTAAAAATTGTCCACGTGCAACTTCATTGCCACTGTTAGAGCCAACCTGGCCTGCAGCTCCCGCCCTGGTTCCATTTATATAGAGTTCCAGTGCCCCATGAATTTTACCGGTAATCGCGTAACGCTTCCCAAATTCAGATGAATCCACTCTGAGCTCTTTAAAAAACCATACATTCCCGTCAGCAATAAAGGGTTCAGGTGGTGTGGCAGACAAAAATTCAATGGTGCTGAGTTGATTTGTATCCGGCCATTTTTCATGAATAAATTCATTTCTGATGAAGTTCGGATCTGCCCAGCTTGTATCATCTCCGGCCTTATAGAACCAGGGTGAAGAATCGGTTATTTCAAGTATTCCGGGATCGTCAAAAAGATCCTGTGTTACAGAAATAAAGGGGGGGTAGGATGGGTCAAACTGAGCAGACGATACTCCTGGCTGTATAAAAACAGGGAAGAAAAGCAACAGCAGAAATTTTTGCAGAGCAATTTTAGGAGCATTCAAAACATAATCTGTTTGATTGAACAATGCCTCATAATATCCATTACATTAAATAAGTACACAATTTTTTTGAATAAGTTGGTCAAAAATCTATACACCCCTCAAAAAAATTCTGAGAATTTTTTGTGCGGCTTCGGCAATAACGGTACCGGGGCCAAAAATAGCCGCAACGCCATTTTCATAGAGGTATGCATAATCCTTGTTTGGAATCACACCTCCCACAATTACCATGATATCTTCCCGCCCAAGTTTTTTTAATTCGCCTGTTACCGCCGGAACCAGTGTTTTGTGTCCGGCTGCAAGGCTCGATATTCCCAGGATATGCACATCATTTTCAACGGCCTGTTTTGCGGCCTCCTCCGGAGTCTGGAATAACGGACCAATGTCCACATCAAAACCGAGGTCCGCAAAACTGGTGGCAATTACCCTGGCCCCGCGATCGTGGCCATCCTGGCCGATTTTTGCAACCATGATACGGGGCCTGCGCCCTTCCTGCCCGGCAAACAGGTCGGCAAGTTCCCGTGCCTGTTTGAATTCCTCATTTTGATCGATTTCGGATGAATACACGCCAGTTATGGATTTAATGGTTGCACGATACCGCCCGAACACCTCTTCCATCGCAGCGGATATTTCGCCGAGAGAAGCCCGTGTGCGGGCTGCTTCAACGGCGAGTTCCAGCAAATTTCCTTCGCCGGATTCCGCGCACCGGGTAATGGCTTCCAGGGCAGTTGTAACTGTGTGGCTGTCCCGTTCGGTTTTCAGTTTTTTCAGACGCTTGATTTGCGACTGCCGCACTTTATCATTGTCAATCTCAAGAATATCAATTGGCTCTTCCTTTTTCAACCGGTATTTGTTTACGCCAACAATCGTTTCTGCACCGCTGTCGATACGGGCCTGTTTTTTTGCAGCAGCTTCTTCAATCCGCATTTTCGGAATTCCCGTTTCGATGGCTTTAGACATGCCTCCCAGCTTTTCAACCTCCACGATCAGTTCCCAGGCTCTTTCTACAAGACTGCCGGTGAGGTACTCAACGTAATATGACCCCGCCCATGGATCTATTGCTTTTGTTATTCCGGTTTCTTCCTGTAAAAAAAGCTGGGTATTGCGAGCGATGCGTGCCGAAAAATCAGATGGCAGAGCGATAGCCTCATCCAGTGCATTGGTATGTAGCGACTGTGTATGGCCGAGTGCCGCAGCCATTGCTTCAATACAGGTTCGTGCTACATTATTAAACGGATCCTGCTCGGTGAGGCTGTAACCCGATGTTTGGCTGTGAGCCCGCAGGGAAAGGGATTTCGGGTTTTTCGGGTTAAAGCTTTTCATCAGTTTTGCCCAGAGCAGCCGGCCAGCCCTCAGTTTGGCTATTTCCATAAAGTGATTCATTCCTATCGCCCAGAAAAAGGAAACTCTCGGGGCAAAATCATCAATATCCAGGCCGGCTTTGATTCCCCGGCGCACATATTCAAGGCCGTCGGCCAGGGTATAAGCCAGTTCAATATCGGCCGTAGCTCCCGCTTCGTGCATGTGGTATCCGCTAACACTAATGCTGTTAAAGCGGGGCATCTTTTTGGATGTGTACTCTATGATATCCCCAATAATGCGCATGGAAGGTTCAGGTGGATAGATATAAGTATTACGAACCATGAATTCCTTCAGGATATCGTTCTGAATGGTGCCGCCAAGTTTTTCGGGCGGAACGCCCTGTTCTTCAGCAGCAACAATATAAAAGGCCATTACCGGGATCACCGCGCCGTTCATGGTCATTGAAACCGACATCTCATCAAGGGGGATGCCATCAAATAGAATTTTCATGTCGAGAATCGAATCAATGGCCACTCCGGCCTTACCCACATCACCGGTTACGCGGGGGTGATCGGAATCGTATCCCCTGTGTGTGGGTAGGTCAAATGCTATAGAAAGGCCCTTCTGTCCGGCGGCGAGGTTGCGCCTGTAAAATGCGTTGGATTCCTCAGCTGTGGAAAAGCCCGCATATTGGCGTATGGTCCACGGCCTCACGGTGTACATGGTAGCATACGGGCCGCGGAGGAAGGGGGGAAATCCCGCGGCAAAATCCAGGTGCTCAAACCCTTCGATATCAGAAGGATAAAAACGCTGTTTAACGGGTATTTTTTCCGGAGTTTTCCGGTTTTCCGGTAGAACTTTAGTATTGGAATCCTGCCGTTCTGTGTGGCTTTCATAGTGGATACTGGAAAAGTTGGGCCTGCTCATATTTTCTCCTCCTGTCCAAAAAGTGAATCCTGAATATTTTTCAAAAATCCGGGCAGATTCATCCATTTAAAAATAAAATCATTAATTCCGGCTTGCCTGAATGTTTCTTCTTTCCCGGCCGGTTTGCCTGCCATCACAAGGAGGCCTTTTCCGGAGAATCGTTTGCAGAATGGTTCTGTTAAGATCTCGTATTCCTTGTCAGAGCTGCAGAGAATGTAGAGATCGGCGGTGCCGGCATCTGTTTCTGAAAGTACCTCATCCAAATGATCGGCTCCTTTGAGCCGGGTTACTTCAAATCCTGCACAGGCAAAAACCTGTTGGGCAAATTGTGCCCTGGCATTTCTCCATTTAGGGTTTCCGGCGGGAATAAGCCACGCTGACGGCCGTCGGCCTGACTTGGCAGTTTGAGCTTCAGTCCTGAGCCTTATTTCATCAAAAACAGCACCCGCACGGTATCCGGGAATGGGTAAAAACCGCTCCTTTCCCGGTTTAAGATACCCATACAACAGGTCGCCCAATGTGGCTCCGGATCCAACAGCCTTATCGAGATTCAACCTATGTAATCCAACTTTAGGCACCTCATGTACAACAGATGATTTTTGAAGGATTTCAAAAGAATTTGAATCGTCTTGTTGAAGACGAAGCTTCTCCCCGGGATTTGCATATTGATTTGTTCCGGTTAAAACCCGGCGGACTGAATGATATGCCTTCTCTTTAATTTCTTTCGATTGCTGAACCTGTTGTTGTATAAGCCCATTCTTCAGCGACTGTAAGAACCCGCCCTCCCGTTCAATAAGCTGAAAAGCCTCCCATGCTTTCCGGGCGATGGTGTCTGTGAGGTATTCAATGTAAAAGGATCCTGAAGACGGATCATCCGTGATGCTGAAGCGGGCTTCTTCTCTGAGGATATGCTGAATATTTCGCGCCAGCCGCAAAGAATTCGGACCGGAGTCACCGGTTACCGTATCAAATGGATGTACCATCAGCAGATCTGCTCCGCCTATCACCGCACTCATCGCTTCCGATACACTTCGCAGGAGATTATTGTGAGGATCTGTAATGGGTTTATTTGTTTTACCCGTTTCGGCAAAGATCCTCAGGGGGCTTTGTTTCACTATGCCCCATGCATGTAACATTTTTGGCCACAGAATACGGATGGCCCGGAATTTGGCAATTTCAGGGAAAAAAAGCGGGCCGATTCCCAATCTCAGAAACATGTTTTCCGCCGTTTTTAATCTGAACGGTTCACCAACCATGGCAAGGTAATCGCTGCCTATGGCAAGGGCAATCCCCAATTCCCATGTGATCGATGACCCGGCATTGTGATAAAAAGATGCATCCGCACAAAGGATGTCATGGCCGGAGTATTCGCTCAGATTCTCAATAATTTGTTTTAATTCGGGTTTTTCAGCTGGTAAACAGCCTGTTTTTGCTGCTTCTGTAAGCGGATCAAAAACGGCGGATACCGGATTCAGGTTCTTCCCGCAGTTCATGAGCATGGCAAGAATGGCAGGGGCGGCCATCCCGCAGTCGAAAATGAGTTCGGCATGAGGATCTATTCCGTCAATCAATAACTCCATATCTGCCACGGACTGTACCGATACCCCGGATATTTTATATATGCTTTCATCAGATTCTGCGGTAATTCGGGATCTTATCAGGCACGCATCGGCACCGCCTTCTAGGGCTTTTTTTATGGACCGATTTGCCGCGGTGGGAGAGCTATCTGTAATCCATTCACAGCACATCCATTTACTTGTCTGAATGGGCGGAGTAACAAACTCTTTCTTTAAAAAATCATCCCTTGTGAAAAATGGAGCTATGGAAAACCCTTCAAGTGTATCCCATTTTAATGTTTCCCGATAATCGGCACCGTTCAGGTCATTTTTGATAAGCTCTTCCCATTCCGTTTTTGATACGGATGGAAATTCTGAAAAAAATCCTTCTGCCTGATTGGTTGACACGTCTGTGACTCTGCTTTATTTGTGACTGTAATTTAACAATATAAAATAGGAATGGAAGAGTACTTTCCCTAACAAATCAGATTTGGATATTGCGGAAAAGCGCTTACAAATTCCTATCTTTAATCGTGAAAAACTATTCAATATATAACCTGTTTTTTTAAAATGACCGATAATAACCAACGAATTGGCCCTCTAACACAGCTAACCGAAGATGAGCAGATGTTAAAGGATGCTGCTGCTGAATTTGCTGATACCGTCATCAGGCCAAAAGTACATGAAATGGATGAAGCAGCAAAACTCGATCCCGGTCTTATTGACATGTTTTTTGATATGGGCTTTATGGGCATTGAAATCCCTGAAAAATATGATGGCGGCGGCGGCACTTTTTTTATGGGTATCCTGGCCATTGAGCAAATTTCAAGAGTGGATGCTTCTGTTGGTGTTTTTATGGATGTACAAAACACACTGGTAAATAATGCTTTTTTACGATGGGGTTCGGAGGAGATGAACTCCCGGTTTTTACCGCAGCTTGCCACAAAAAAAGTGGGAGCTTACTGCCTGAGTGAAGCCGGGTCAGGCAGCGATGCCTTTGCTCTGAAATGCGCTGCGAAAGAGGACGGTGATGCATACATTCTGAACGGTACCAAGCTCTGGATTACCAACGCTGCTGAAGCAGATATTTTCCTCGTATTTGCTACCATTAATTCGGAACTGGGCTATAAAGGAATCACCGGATTCATCGTTGAACGCGGCATGGAGGGATTTTCTGTTTCAAAAAAAGAGAACAAACTGGGAATACGTGCCAGCTCCACCTGTGAACTTCTGCTTGAAGACGTGCGTGTTCCGAAAGAGAACATACTCGGTGAGGTTGGCAAAGGCTACAAGGTAGCCATCGAAACCCTGAATGAGGGAAGAATCGGAATAGGTGCTCAGATGATTGGCATTGCACAGGGAGCCTACGATGCAGCACTTGCCTACACACAGGAGCGAAAACAGTTCGGAAAGGCCATTTCGGAATTTCAGTCGGTACAGTTTCAGCTGGCACAAATGGCAACGGAACTGGAAATTGCACGGCTGCTGGTCTATAATGCCGCAAGAATTAAAGAAGCCGGACAGCCTTTCCTGAAAGAAGCCGCTATGGCAAAATATTACAGCGCCGAAGTTGCCGAAAAGGTGAGCTCGATGGCCGTGGATCTTTTCGGGGGCTATGGTTATGTGAAAGAGTATCCCGTGGAAAAATATTTCCGTGATTCCAAAATCGGAAAAATATATGAGGGGACATCCAACATGCAGCTGCAGACCATCGCTAAAATCATTCTACAGGGGTAGGTGTGTGAATGTCATTTTTTAAAAAAATCAATTCTTTATAAGAACTTATTTTCTAATTTGGGTCATGCGGGGTGCTATCAGGGTATGTTTATTTGAAATGCCGCCAGCGTCGATGGTACTTTTGGGGTTGGGATGCGCTTGATCACCCACATTAAAAAAGGGGTTTAGATGTGTGGCATGGCTACGACAGATTGATACTCAGGGTTTCATGATCCTCTTTTTATATGGACTTGAATAACCGATTTTGCTGTATAAATCATAATCTGAAACACATTCAAAAGCACAGCCATAAACCCCAGTGCCGGGCCTATAAAATCGGTCATTCGCGATGCGGATTGTTTCAGCGGTTGACCGGTACAAGACCTTCAAATCCAAGTCATGCGTTGCA
>SKKO01000156.1 GCA_007123715.1 Balneolaceae bacterium
TCTTTGGCTATAAAACTGACGGACTGTTTCTTACTGAAGAAGAAATCAACAACCACGCCCGGCAACACGATCAGATTGATAAGTATTCCGGTGTTTGGATTGGTGACCTTCGGTTCGTGGACACGAACGGTGATGGTATAATTGACGAAAGAGACCGAACCGTTATTGGTGATCCTAATCCAAAGTTTACATTTGGTATCAGCAACGATTTCTACTTCAGGAATTTTGATGTATCTGTTTTCATAAATGGCAGTTATGGGAATGATATTTTCAGCCAGGTACGCAGATGGACTGAGGGTGATCACTTCTGGAGAGCACATGCGCGTACATTGAACGACTATGCAAGAATTGGCATCATCAATAACCCTGATGCAACACCTGAAGAGATTAATAATGCAGGTATTAGTGAGGTGTATATCATGAATCCTGAAACGGACATGCCAAGAATCGGGGGCGCGAATAACAACGCCCGTATTTCGGATAGATTTGTTGAAGATGGCAGTTACATTCGGCTTAGAAACCTGACTGTTGGGTATTCGCTGCCCCCGGATCTGCTCAACCGATTTAATATCCGAACGATGAGGATTTATTTCAGCGGTCAAAACCTGTTTACCATTACCGGTTACTCAGGCCATGATCCCGAAGTTGGCTCCGATACGCAAGACCCGCTTCTGTTTGGTGTGGATATTGGAAACTATCCGTCTCAGAGGGTTTTCACCTTTGGCCTGAATTTCGGGTTCTAATTTTAATCCTGAAAAACTTTTTAGATTATGAAAACATTAAAGATTAAATATATTCTCGGTGTATTTCTGCTTGCAGGGTTTGTGGCAGGATGTGGTGATGCTTTCTTTAGCCACCCACCGACGGGATCAATCGTTCAGGATACGTTTTATCAAACACCTGAAGATTTGTTCATGGCAACTGGGTCGCTGTATAATTTTGTGTGGTTCGACTACAATGACAAGGCAACAACAGAATTGGGTGATGCCGCAGGCGGAGTGGTAAGGCATACGGTTCCCTATTATTGGTTTAGAGCCGATGGAGCCGAGCCCAGGCTGAATGAAAGCTGGAGGTCACTGTATATCGTTGTTAACCAGGCGAATAATCACATTAACAACATCCGTACTCAAACCCCAAACACGGTTTCTGAAACTGTAAAAAATCATAGAGTTGCAGAAGCCAGATTTATGCGTGGAGTTGCGTATTTAAAACTGGCTGCCGTCTGGGATAATGTTCCAATCATTACCAATACCGCAGATTTAATCAGTAATCCGCTTGTACCATCAAACAGAAAGGAAGATGTTTTGCGGTTTGCATTAAATGATTTTGAATATGCGGCGGAACATCTTGTTTTAGTGGATCCGGCAGGCAGGGTGACAAACTGGTCGGCGAAATCGTACATTGCTCTCACCCATTTAACCATGGCATACCATTTGAGCAGTGGCGGCACCCTGGTTCAGGAACACCTGAATGCATCCTTGCGGTATGCAGAAGATGTAATCCAAAACAGCCCGCATGAATTAATGTCTGATTACGCGGCCCTATTCAGGCGCGAAAATAATAACAATTCAGAAAGCATTTTTGCACTTCAGTGGGTTCATGGCAGTGGTGAATGGGGAGCGCAAAACAGCAAGCAGGCATATTATGCTGCTTTACCTGCCCTCACAGGGGTTGGTGATGGCTGGGGAGGCGGCCATGGTGTTTCCAATTGGACCTTCGACCTACTTGGAGGAGCCAGTACTGATGATGCCCGGAGAAAGGCGACCTATATGACACGTGACGACCACTATCCGGAGCTCAGAACTGCTTTTGGGGGGTATACTCATGAAGGTGCACGGCCAAGTATTAAAAAATACATCGTAGGCCGGCCGGAAGATAATGACGGCCAGGTGGGCTTTATGTCAACAGACATCAACACGTATATGATGCGCTTGGCTGAAGTGTACCTGATTGCCGCAGAAGCAATTCTTGGAAACAATCAAACCACAACCGATGCAAGAGCATTAGAGTATGTGAACACGGTACGTGCAAGAGCCGGTGTGGAACCATTAACTCAGCTCGATTTGATGACGATTCTCGAAGAAAGGGTTCGTGAACTCACAATGGAAGGCAGGTTCTTTTTCGATCTCCGGAGAGTTTTCCACAAGAATCCCCAGATGGCGATCGATATCGTGAATCATCAGCAGCGACACATGAGGCACAACTGGAACGGAGAACTGGGGGATTATGAGTTGATTCAAGATGGAACTCCCATCTCTGTTACAGTAGAAAGTTTCAGGCTGCCCATTCCTGAAGCTGAACTAACAACAAACCCAAGGCTCCGGGAAGATCCTGTGCCATACGTTTTTAATTAATAAGGAAACTAATTATGAAACAGATTAACATTCAAACAGAAAACAGCAGCAGGATGATGAAGAGTTTCCTGTCCGGCTATTATAAGCTGATTTACCTATTGGTTATTGCCGGAATGATTGGGCTCATTGCATCTTGCGATACAGCCAGCGATACCGACAGGATTCCCGAAATTGATGGAGTCCGGTATGTTCATCCCGATTCAGCAGCCGCCAAACAGATGGATCAGGTTGGCCCCGGAGAATTGTTTGTAATAACCGGGAAAAATCTGGATAAAACTCACGAAGCATACTTCAATGGTTTCATTGCAAGTTTTAACCCAACTCTTGTTACAAGTACTCATATGATCATCAGAGTACCTGGCATTCCATTTGGCAGGCTTGACCCGAATGATCCGGCTATGAACACCATCCGGCTTGTGTCTCCGGCCGGAGAAACAGTTTTCAACTTCCCGATTCTGCCACCTGCTCCATTTATTGAACGAGTCAATAAAGAGTTTGCGCAGGCCGGGGAAACGGTTCGAATAACAGGGCAATATCTCTATCTGGTTGAAAACATTACATTCCCGGGAGATATTCAGGCTACCGACTACAGATTTGCCGAAGACGGAACATGGCTTACTGTTACCGTGCCCGACGGTGTTACGGAGGCAGGTCACATCAATATTAGAACCTCCAGCGGTACTACAGAGGACAGTTACCGGAATATGTTCAACGACAGAACTGGTATTTTTATCAATTTTGATGACAAAAACCCATGGAACCCATGGGGCACACCGGGAGTGGGCACTCCTTATGTGGGTGATGATGTGCCGGGAATAACACCACTTGATGGTAACTATCTCCACTGGCTTTATACCGATCCTTTAACACCCAATATGTGGTGGTTCCAAAATCTGGCAACACAGTTTGCTACATGGGCAGGTATGGTAATGCCGGATTACCCTGCAGATACCCCTACAAGTGAACTGGTATTCAGAATGGAGATCTTTACTCCACACGACAAATTCAAGTCCGGATATATCCAACTATCATTCGATTGGTGGATTGAGAAAGACTGGAATCCGTTTATCGTAAATGGACAAAGAGTGCCGCTTGTAACAGATGGCTGGGAAACCGTAACCATATCCATGCATGATTTTCAACGTGGAACACAGGCAAGTTATGGTCCGATGAAAAACGCGGGAGAATTTCTGCTGAGATATGTGAACCCGGGAGCACCGGACGGTGCTGCATTCGAGGAGGTCAATATCGCATTTGATAACCTTAGAATTGTCCGAAAGTTCTAACTTATAATTTTGTTACCATAGTTACCCGGCATTCGGATAATTGTTTAAAATCTGGATGCCGGGTTTTTTAATCCCTGACGCTCTCAAGAGATGACGATTAAGGGCTGTAATAAACTGACTAACCATTTTGCGGCAGCCCTTTTGTTATTTGCAATTCAATTTAATACGGTATGTAAAATGATAAAAGACAATCACTTCTATTCTAATACTGTATATATCCTTGTTATCATCTCTATGTGTCTGTTAACTGGAAAAGATATCACTGCACAGGTCAAGAATATTGAACTTAATAAGGAGTGGTCTTTTTCTGAGGCAGGGTCCGATCAGTGGATGTCTGCTAAAGTTCCGGGAACAGTTCATACAGATCTTTTAACGAATGATATTATTGAGGACCCACATTATCGTCTAAATGAAGATCGTGTTCAGTGGATCGGGGAGAGAGACTGGATATACAAAACAACCTTCACAGCAGATGGAAATCTGCTCAATTCGAATAAGGTAGAATTGATTTTTGAAGGGCTCGATACCTATTCCGATGTGTACCTGAATGATCATTTGATATTGCATGCTGATAATATGTTTATCGGCTGGGAGGTCGACGTAAAGGAACACCTCAAAGAGGGTCAAAATGAACTGCTGATCTACTTTCACTCACCGGTGAAAGAGGGAATGAAGAAGCTGTCAAACATTGACTATTACATCCCCGCAATCAATGAACAGGCCCCCATGGATCAGCGCACAAGTGTATTCACCAGAAAAGCTCCGTTTCACTTTGGCTGGGACTGGGGCCCCAGGTTGGTTACATCCGGCATATGGAGACCGGTTTCACTGAGAGTATGGGATGTAGGCCGTATTGAAAGCGTTTATGTAGATACCAAATATATACTCGAAAATGAAGCCTGGCTCTATGGATATGCAGAAATTGAAATCATCGAACCGGGGGAATATCGTTTCTCACTGAATCTTGACGATCAAAACAATGCTGTCGAAATTGAAATGAATTTGGCTGCAGGCACAAATCGAATTCCATTTGAATTCAGAGTCGATGAACCAAAATTATGGTGGACAAATGGCCTGGGCGAGCCTTATCTGTATGACTTCAAATTTGAGTTGACGAATGATACCGGCGCTGTTGATCACTTGAATCTCAACTTCGGAATTCGAACGCTGAGATTGGTTCAGGAACCGGATGATATCGGACGGACATTCTACTTTGAGTTAAATGGTGTACCTGTATTTATGAAGGGTGCCAATGTGATACCCTCCGAGACTCTTACTCCGTCGGTCACAACAGAGGTTTATGAACGGCTATTCGATAACACTTTGGCAGCGAATATGAATATGCTTCGCGTTTGGGGTGGTGCCATTTATGAAGAGGCCTTATTTTATGAACTTGCAGACCGGAGCGGTATCCTCATCTGGCAGGATTTTATGTTTGCCTGTAATTTAAGCCCCGGCGATGAGCCTCATCTGGAAAACATCAGAAAAGAGGCTGAGTACAATGTGAAACGTCTCAGAAATTATCCATCCATTGCCGTTTGGACCGGGAATAACGAAAATTTACATGGCTGGCATCATTGGGGTTGGAAGGAGAGTTATGATCCGGAGACAAGGGAATTCATGTGGCGTACTTATGACCGGATATTTCATGAAATTTTACCGGATGTGGTCAATCGGAATGCACCCGGAACACCCTACTGGTCATCATCCCCGTCGTCTTATGGCAACACACTGGCAGACAGGCGATCCGGTGATGAGCACGACTGGACCATCTGGTTTGGTCAGGAGCCATTTTCATCTTATGGCAGGAATGTACCAAGATTTATCAGTGAATATGGGATGCAGGCATTTCCCGGAATGCATACGATACGTGAATTTGCTGAGCCGTCAGATTTTGATATGGATTCTGAGGTTATGAGGCACCGGCAGCGGGGAACGATGGAGTATATCGCCCCCGGTTTTGATGGTAACGACATGATCAAGCGTTACATGGAGCGTTACTATCCGGTTCCTGAAGAGTTCGATGAATTCGTATATGTGAGCCAGATTATGCATGGGATGGCATATAAAACAGCGATTGAAGCTCACAGAAGAAATATGCCGGTTACAATGGGTTCTCTCTACTGGCAACTGAATGACAGCTGGCCTACCATTTCCTGGGCTACCGTCGATTATTACGGCCGCTGGAAAGCGGCTCACTACAAAGTAAGAGACGCATATCGGGAGACAATCATTTCACCGGTTCTGGAGGAGAATAACGTACAGATTTTCATTGTATCTGATCGAATCGCCTCAGGAGATAAAGGAACGTTGGTCATAAAAATCACAGATTTTTTTGGCCGGGTTGTCCATGAAGTGAAAATGGAAGTAATGCTTCCAGAAAACAGTTCTGAGTGGGTATACTCCCTGTCGATAGAGGAGCTCAGTCAAAATATCAGTGATTTTGAGGCTTCAGAATATTATTTATCGGCAACACTATCAACGGAAAAAAATGATTCAATTGAGAACTTCCTCTTTTTTGAAAAACCGTCAGACCTGAGATTGCCCAAAGCGGAAATAGAATATGAATTAGAGTGGGATGGCTCCGGGTATGTAATGAGCATAAGATCAGATGTATTTGTGAAAGATCTTTACATCGAAGCAGATGAAAACACACTTCATTTCAGTGATAACTTTTTTGATTTGGAAGCAGGTGTACTGAAAGAGGTCAGGATCAGCTCAGGAAAAGAAGTTTCGGATGACCTTGAAATTCGATTTTACTCTGTTAATCAATTGATTCAGGATACAAAATCTGATTGAGATTCATGATTCATTCAACATAAACTGAAAGTGCCTCATGTGCTAAAATAGGATGGATAATCGGTAAAAAAGCAACCATGAAGAGTGTTACGATACTTTATTTATTAAAATTCTCTCTGTTGATCATCCCTGCATTCGGATCTATTGTTGTGGATCAATTTGGGTATCAACTGAATGATCGAAAAGTTGCCATCATTAAAGTGGCCAAGATCGGGCAGGATTCGGGTCAGCACTCCACACCTCCCGGCAGTACCTTTTATGTGAGAAATATCGAAACAGATGAAATTGTTTTTGAAGGTACGGTTGTATCCTGGGGAGGAGGCACAGTTCATGAACAGTCGGGCGATCAGGTTTGGCATCTTGATTTTTCAGAACTGACAAGCCCGGGGCTGTACATAATTGAAGAGCCTCAATCTGACAGATTTTCTCATGCATTTGAAATACGGGAGAATCCCTGGTTTGGTGTTCTAAAAGCGGCTGTTAGAACATTCTTTTACCAGCGGAGCGGGTTTGAGAAAGAAGCTCGTTTTGCAGGAGAAAACTGGGCGGATGATATCGCCTATTTGCAGGAGAAAGAAACACGCGACTTTTTTGACCAGAATAATCCTGATCGATTCCGTGACCTTCATGGCGGCTGGTTTGATGCGGGAGACTTTAACAAATATATCACGTTTACAAGCGGTGCCGTGCACCCGTTGCTGATGGCCTATCGTCTAAACCCGGATATCTGGGGAGATGATTATAACATTCCGGAATCGGGCAACGGTCTTCCGGACTTACTGGATGAACTGAAATGGCAGCTCGACTGGGTATTGCGCATGCAGGTCGAAGATGGTGGTGTGATCATAAAAATGGGACAGAAAGATTATTACAGCGCTTCACCACCAAGTATAGACACTAGAGATCGATACTACGGTCGGGTTAGTACCTCTTCTACGATCGCTTTTGCATCGATGGTTGCACATGCAGCGCTGATCTATCGCGATTTTCCGGAGTGGGAGGAGTTCGCTGATACTCTGATAGAGGCAGGGCTTAATGCCTACGAATATTTTACAGACTACTATGAAAGATATGGCGAACTGAACACCAACAGCGATCAGGGCGAGATCAAATCCGGGAATGCGGACAGAAGCGTGGAGAGTCAGTTTTCTGAAGTGGCGCTTTTTGGCATCTATATGTTTGCATTAACCGGAGAAGAGAAGTGGAACGATCTTGTTGCAGAGCGATACCGGGATATACCACTGTTTGGCTGGTGGGGACCTTATAATCATTATTTTGGAGAAGGCCTGCTCTTCTATACAACCCTCGATGGTTCGGTTCCATCAATTCGAGCAGAGATTTTGCAACGCTTCAGCTCCAAACCGGGACCGTTTTATGGAAATGCTGTGAGTACGGATCCTTACTACGCCGGAATGCCCGATTCTCAATATCATTGGGGTAGTTTGGTTGTGATGTCAAATACAGGAATTCTGAACCTGAATGTAGCCCGATATCTGGATGAACCGAATGCATCAGACTATGCACAAAGAGCGCGGGATATTCTCCATTATATTCACGGGAGAAACCCGCTCGACAAGAGTTATCTAAGTAATATGTATGCTTATGGTGCCGAAAACCCGGTCAATGAATTTTATCATGGATGGTTTGAGCACGGCTCACCGTGGCAAAACGTACTCTTCTCGGAGAAAGGCGGCCCGCCGCCGGGTTATCTGGTAGGCGGCC
This sequence comes from Balneolaceae bacterium, assembly GCA_007123715.1. Taxonomy (GTDB): domain Bacteria; phylum Bacteroidota; class Rhodothermia; order Balneolales; family Balneolaceae; genus Rhodohalobacter. The sequence goes on from SKKO01000156.1 coordinate 8,162, forward strand.
CCAACCGTGCTTTTTCAGGAGATGCGAATCCATATATGGATCTGGATCAGCCTCCACAAAAAATGTATGCCGATTTTAATGATACCGGTTCATGGCCTGTTCAATATAAATCCTGGGAAATAACTGAAAATTCGATTGGTTATCAGGCTGGATATATTCGACTGCTTTCTGAATTTATCAACCTCAGCAGTGATACGCTTCGATATTCAGCAGAGGTACCAGATCCGTCAGATAACAGGCCCGGTAACGGTGAAACTCCGGACTCATTTGAACTGCATCAAAATTACCCAAACCCGTTTAATCCGGCCACAACCATCGCCTTCAATATCTCCAGAACAGCCACGGTTACAATTACAGTCTATACGATAACAGGACATAAAGTGGCCACTATATTTAATGAAGCCAGGCCGCCGGGACAGTATTCTGTGAATTTTGATGCGGTGGGCTTGTCATCAGGCATCTACATGTACAGATTAACTGCAGGGGATTTTATCCAAACACGAAAGATGGTTTTTGTGAAATAAGAAAAATGAATCCAATAACATGAATACGAAAACGATATCGCTTTTACTATTATTGATCTTTCCTGGTTTTACTTCAATTATGTTTGGTTGTAACAATGAAAAAGTCAATGATGTTGATTCTTCACAGTTTATGAATGATGATCCGGAACGTTCTTATATTGTACTTTCCCGAGATCAGTATAAAGAAAAACTGTACGGTTTTTGGCTGGCTCAAAGTATCGCAAACTGGACAGGATTGATTACTGAAATGGATAAAATCGGGGATATTGGAGAGGTCAAAACAGGAGATTTTTACACACGGGAGGATTGGGGTACACCGGCTCAGCCAAATATCTGGGGCAATTTGCCAGGGCATTCCGATACCATTGATTTCTATTTTAAAGATGAGGGGGGAATTTGGGGAGCAGATGATGATACAGACATAGAATATATGTATCAATTTCTGTTAAACACCCATGAAACCAGCATTCTCACTGCTGAAGAGATTCGTGATGGCTGGTTGCATCATATCTATTCAGACAGAGAGTGGACACCCTACGGTAGAGTTTCAGTGGATAGGTATGAAAACTTTCTGTGGGTTTCTAATCAAACCGCTTATTCGCTGATGGAAGAGGGAACCCTGCCACCCGAAACCAGCCATCCGGATCTGAACAGTAATTTTGAAATGATCGATGCGCAGCTTACCACTGAAATATTTGGCCTTTTTGCACCAACACGTCCTGATATCGCCCTTCAAATGGCACATCTTCCCATTCGCACCACTGCGCGGGAAAATGCCGCATGGATATCTGAATTTTATGTAATTATGCATAGCCTTGCATCGGCTGTTGATGAGGATCTTCCAATCAGAGAAAACATATTCCGGATGGCAGAAACGGCTCGAAATAGATTACCGAATGATTCCTACTCTGCCGGAATGTACGATTTTGTAAAAGAGAAATATGAATCCGGAATTCCCTGGGAAGCAGCCAGAGATTCGGTTTATGTGAGATACCAGGTGAATGAA
>SKKO01000119.1 GCA_007123715.1 Balneolaceae bacterium
GCACGGTTCACCCCCGAAATATTGTTAAACTAAAGTGGTTTGTGTAAAATATTTTATGATCAGTTGTTGTACATTTTATACTTACCTGAATTCTCTTTCGTTCATTTTTAAAATTACATGACCCCAATTCTATTTTGATGAAATCAAAATACTTGCAACTTTTTTGGCTGGCAATCTTCTTTTATGTTCCTGTACAGTTATGTGCTCAAAATCAGCATGACCAAAGCTCTGACAATGCCCGCGCATTGGAATATTTTGTTGATGGTATAAACCATTTTGAAAACCAGGAATACGAACAGGCCCTTGACAAGCTTACTGCTGCACACCTGATATTTTCAGATGATGCAGGTATCAATTATGCATTATCGGATGTTTACCTTGCCATCGGTGATTTTTCAAACGCTGCCTATTACGGGCAGATTGCCGCCGAAGCGGAGCCTGATAATAAGTGGTATCAGCTTCAAATGGCAGATATTTTCCGCGCTTCGGGCCGTAATGAAATGGCTGTACAGTACCTTCTCACCGTATTGGAACACCACCCGCGCGATCTTGATGTTCTCTTTACACTGGCTGAAAGTTATATTGAGTTTGGCGAACTTGAAAAATCAAACGAAATTCTTAACCGGATCATCGAATTCCGGGGCGCACTGTTCGAGGTACACCTGAGGAAATTCCAAAACTATAACGCCCTGGGTAACAATGAAAATGCCCTTGCAGAACTTGAGAGAATCCGTGAACTGAATCCCGGCAATATCAGCACACTTCATATGATCAGCCAGTATTATCTGGAGCTGGGAGATCTTGAAGCTGCTGAAGAAATTCTTCATGAAGCCCGTGAACGAAACTCCAGTGACCCGCAAACTCTTATCCTGCTTGCAGAAATATTTATTGCCAATAATAACTGGGATAAACTGGGTGATACATTTGTAATGATGATTGAAGATCCCCTGATAAACCCGTCCCAGAAAATGGAACTTGTACGATTTGTGTACATGCAACAACAGGCAAACCCGGATGAGCCGGTGCTGGCAGAGCAGACTCAAAAAGTGGTGTACGCACTACGTGAAAATGAACCTGATTTTGGCCCCGCCCAGCTTATTGCAGCAGATTATTACATGCAGAATAATGAGCCTGAATTGGCACTTGCCAGCCTGGAACGCGCTATAGAAGCCGAACCTGAAGATGCTGAAGCATGGGGGCAGCGGATGCAAATTCTTTTTTCTCTCGGACGTTATGCGGAAGTCATAGACTTGTCACAAGAAGCCAATGAAACAGCACCTGATAACGCATTTATCCGTTTCTTTACCGGAGCATCATATATGTTTACCGGTCAGCATGAAAATGCTGAGCTATGGCTGATGGAAGCCACTGTGGCACCCGCCCGGCGCAATTTCCGATCTATCATATACGGCACCCTGGGTGATGTTCGTAACGACCTTGACAAATGGAGCGAAGCCGTGGATGCTTATGAAAACGCAATACGTCTTGATGCCAACAATCACACAGCGCTTAATAATTACGCCTATTACCTTTCTGTACGAGCAGAGCGTCTGGATGAAGCTCTTGAAATGTCAGAGCGTGCGGTGGCTTTGGAACCCTATAATGCCTCATATCTCGACACGATTGGCTGGATTCACTTCAAACTCGGGAACCTCGAAAAAGCAAAAATGTATATACAACAGTCGGTGGATACCGGGCGGGCAAGCGCAACCGTTTTAGAACATCTCGGGGACGTTTACGAAGCCCTTGGTGATCAGGATAATGCCATTAAATGGTGGGGCAAAGCTTTCGAAAAAGATCCCGGACGCGACTATTTACTTGATAAGATTTGAGAGCTTGATCGTCCTTAGATCCTCTTTTTCGATGCTTTTTAATAGAATAGAGAATCTGTGAATGTTTACCCTGCATTATGTGCGTACTTTGAATTTTTTTTAGGAACTAAATATCAAGTTTTTTATTCATAACCGTATTGAAGTTTAAATCATACATATTATCAATCATTTCTGTCACTATGATACTATTCATGGCGGCTTGCAGTACATCCAGAGAATTTGCAGGGCTTGAAGGACTTGAACGTGCTGAAATGTCAACAGATGAGCTTATCGCCATGGTACCCGATTATCGTGATGAACTGATTACCATTTCGGGCAGCGGGAGAGCCCTGGTGAGCGAACCCGGCAGCAGTGAGCGGGTTACCATTCAATTTCAATCAAACCGAATGGAAAGCCTTATAACGGTAAGAAACAGTATGGGTATTGAAGGGGGGCAAATTTTTGTAGATTCCGACTCACTGCTCATCTATAACCGGATTGACAAAAAGGCCGAAAAAATTCCGCTTCATGAAGGCCGGCTTAGCAGTGTTGGTTCTATCGCTTCCATCAATATCCTTGATCTTGTAAATTATACCCTGAATCCGGAAGATATTTATGAAATATATGAAGACCGAAATCAATATATCGCCATATTGAAAAACAGATCACAGATTACTGTGAATAAAGCAGACGGATTGATTCAAGAAGTTGTACATGCAACTGAATATTATGATGCTCCATACAGCAGGATTCAATATGAAGGATATGCACATATCAATGGTTTTATGTTGCCCCGGAGAATTACGATTTACAGCAGGGATGAGGTCTCGAGGGCTACCCTCCTTGTTCAACGGCTCGAAGTTAACACTGAACTGCCGGCATTGGCTATCACCATTCCCGAAGATATCCCTATTTACAGGTTATGAAATTCATTTTATTCTCGATCCTTTTTTTAATCATCCTCCCTGCGCCGGAATCCATAGAGGCACAAACATCCTATGATTATTTAAGGTCACAACTTCTGGAGAGGCAACAATCTACCCGGAGCCAGATTAGTAATCTCGACAGGCAAATTTCTTCCATAACCAGCAGGCTCAATGAAACTACACAGGAATACCAACAGGTTTTCCAGAGATTTGAAGACCTGAACCGGCTTATTGCGTTGAGAAGAGAAAGGCTGAGGCAAATGACACGTGAACAAAGCCAGATTGAGGAAGAAATACGGCTGATTGAACGAAATCTCAATGAACTTGAACAGGAACTTGCCAGACTGATACGGGATTACAAATCTACCCTCACTTACCTGTATAAGCACGGGCGAACTACAGAACTTGCACTCATACTTACCTCATCCTCCATCAACCAGCTTATGGTTCGTTCATTTTATCTTGGAAAATTCAACAGCCATCTGCAGGTTCAGGTTGATGAAATTGAAGTCACCCAAAAAAGGCTTGAAGCGTCAAAAGTTGATCTGGAACAAACAAAAGTGAGAAATAATGCCTTGCTGACCGAGATTCGCGGGGAAACACAAACACTTGAACATCAGCAAAGACAACAACAGGGAGTGGTTGATGAATTGAGAAAAGATATCGCAAGCCTGGAGACCCGCAGAAAAGAGCAGCAGAACCAGCGGGAAAACCTGGAATCTACAATGGAGAGCCTTATTCGTGAAGAGCAGCGGCTGAGGCATGCGGAGGCATCAGGAGCTGAAATCGTAAGACGCGAAATTGCAGTTACCGAAGAAGAACTTGCCATTTTTGAAAGTAGTTTCCGCCAGCAAAGAGGCCAGCTCCCATGGCCCGTGGAAAACGGAACTATTACAGAACGGTTTGGTGAGCGTGTGAATCCCGTATTTAATACACGAACACAAAATCCCGGCGTTGATATTTCGGCAATACCAGCTTCACCTGTCAGGGTTGTTAGTGACGGCTACGTGTTCAGCATCCAGCCCCTGCAGGGTTATGGGGATATTATTTTTGTGAATCACGGCTCCTATCGCACTGCATATGGGAATATGAGTGATATCTTTGTGCGGCGAAACCAGATTCTGCGGAAGGGAGATGTGATTGGCCTTTCGGGTGACAACAATTCTATTCGCGGTTCGGTTTTATTCTTTTTGATCCGTGAGGGAAGTCAGATGGTCGATCCTGAAAGATGGCTTCAAAACCCGCGGCCGTAAAATTCCTTCGATTATTATACGTTGACAATTGACTTATTTTATTTTATATCCATTTTACATTATGTATCAAAAGAGATTTTCACTGTTAGCGGGGTTCTTCATCATAGCGTTTCTCTACTCATGCAGTAACGTTGCAGAATTTGATAGTTTATCAGTAATTGCATTCACGGATGAAAGTTTAGTTAGTGAAAATGTGACCCTTCTCAATGATAATCCTGACCCGGAAACAATCTTTTTTCAGTTCCTGGAAATGGTAGAGGCCGTAAAAGAGATGAATAGAGAGAAATTATTGAACCTGACGGAAGAGGAAGCAGACAGCATCGGCAAACCTGTTCATGATGTGATCGATAACACTGAGTTATTAAGCGGCCAGGCCCTCCGCCGAATAGCACTTCCGTTACAGGAAATAGCAGATCAGGCTTTAGGTATCACACGTGATGATCACAAAAAATTGACCGCTGAATTATTGTCTATCATTACTCCGATGGCCGGGTTTAACGCGTCACGCAGAAGTTTAAAATCAGAGAAGATAAAAGAATTTCTCATTGAAATACATGATGCATCTCCGGAACAGGGCGCAGGATGCAGTACCCTGTTTAATAAAACCGGAGACTTTGTGGTTCTTTTTGAACGTGATAATTTTGCAGTAGCTAATGCGGTATGTCCCGAGGGTACCACATTCTTCATTATGCCCGGTATACATACACTACAATCAGTAAAATTCTCCAAAAAGGGGAATCAATGGCTTGGGCTTGATGCTGCGGTGATGGACGGATTGAACCGGGTAAATGAAGCATTCACGGGCAACTATGTTGACCACAATTTTGCCTTTTTTGAAATCAGAAACTACAGGCAATTTGGAATTGTGGATAAGCGAGGTGAATCGTACCGGATAATAATCAGAGAAATGATTTTCCGAAATATTGGAGATAATGTGGATGGTGAAACCTATGGTGCGGTCAAGTTTTTGGAGTCACAAAATATAGAAGTGAGAGAATCTTATTTTGAAAATGTTGCCTCATCCATTCGTTTTGCCACAAGCCGCGGGCCTTTAAAAGTATTGAATAATGATGCACTGAATCCCGGTCGTAATTTTTTCCAATGTGATAAATGTTTCGGCCCGGATATTCATATCATGAATAACTCACTGGAAAACACAACAGGTTTTGGGTTAGACAAGCTTGAGGACTATATTAACATCTTTGCTTCTGAAGGTGAAAGTAATAGCCCGATTCGTGTAAATTTTAATCGCGCCAGGACTAACGGCTTGAACCTATCATCATCCGGTTCATTTATCATTTTAGGTGACTTTGGCGGGAAATATCAGGAAGCAATCGGCAATATCGGGGTTAATCCGGGCCAGGTGGGTATTGGGGCAGCAGGGGGTAATCATATTTTGGTTCAAAATAATCTCATGTTCAGTAGCCTGATTGAAGGAATCAGCAATGTAGCCTATTATTCAGCGAAAATTCCAAGCCATTCACCTCCCTGTTCAGATCATAAATTTGAAAATAATCGGGCGAACTGGGTATGCGGCAGAATCAGTGTTTGCAGGTATGGCGTACTGAATCGCGCATGGGCGCATAACAGCTGCGGCCTTTCCGATGAAGAGCTCCTTGATAATACTTTTGATGATCTCACTCTGACGCCAGATATTTGGTATGACTTATCCACACGAAACAAAGAAGATATCAGAAATGATTTTTTCATTTCCGATAAAAATAATACCGGTTCACAGGTTCATTCCTCCGGTAATGCCGAAAGGAAACCAGAGTCAGAAATTCAGCAATAAGTCATGAATTTCTGATAATTTATGATTTAGCCTGTTAACAGCTTCCAGGAAACGGTGCAATTCATACCGGAGTTCTTCATCACTTCGTCCGTCTTCCAGTATATAGCGAACCCCCGGAATTATCCATGAAGCATAACCGCTCCAAGGATCGGTTGATGAATACAATGACTGCTCCCAGCGGCTGAACGGCAGACCGTCCACGTGCAGGAAAGAGCGTTCAAGCTGAAGCATTTTTTTATTGATTTCCTCGATGAGATCCGGATCGGGGCGGCCAGCTAAAAATTCCGGAATCCTCCTATCAAGGGATGAGGTGAGGCCATCGAGTTTGTCCAGATGCGTGGAAATTTCAAGCCCTTCAATGTAAATGCTCCTGTTCAATTCACCGCCTCTTGTTTCGAGGTATTCCAGGTGCCGTGAAATATCAGTGGCATACCGGTTCAGGTCGTAAGGAAGAACCGAGGCATTCGCGAATCTGGATGTTACAACACCGTAAACACCTGCAAGTGCGGGTCCGTAGGTAAAAGTACTGTCAAGATGGGTTTCATAGTACCAGAATGTATCGAAATTTGAATGATATATGGGAACACTGCCTGAAATAGATATACCTGCAGAGGGTATTCCCAGGTGCATATAGAATCCAACGTGGTCAGACCCCCCGCCAAGATTGCCAACAGTCGGTTCTTCCTGCTCCGGCCTCACCCAGGTTTCATAAACCGAAGTACCGGTATCGGGATGTTTTACCACTTTGGCAGCCTCAATTATTGGCTTTTTTAAGGATGGAGAAGCCGAGGCTGAAAAATTTGGGCCGGTTACTGCAGCATCCGCGTTCAGATACATCACAGCACTTGCGTTCAGCTCTTCGCTCAGGTGCATCACCCATTCGGATGAACCGATCAGCATAAATTCTTCCGCATCCCAGTGGCCAATCATAATGCTTCGTTTAGGCTTCCAGCCTTCTGAAACCATCACTCCAAGGCTTTCGGCAAGTGTTAGCAGCATCGCCGTTCCGCTGTTGGGATCGCTGGCTCCAAATCCCCACGCGTCATGATGGGAGCCGAGAATAATCCATTCATCAGGATATTCATTCCCTATGATGGTACCAATCACATTTGTGATGCGGGTAAAATCATGAGGCTGATCTACCTGCAAACGGACCTGAAGATGGCTGCCGCCAGTTAAACGATAGGTAAATGGCAGGCCTCCCTGCCATTCGCCGGGCACCGGCTCACCTTCCATTCGCGATAAAATCTCTTTTGCAGAACCATATCCAAGAGGCGTCACAGGAATGGTATGAAATGCAACATCGGCCGGGTCAAGCCTCTCTATGTGATGATCTCCGTCCAGCGGGAGGGCAGGCTTAAACGGCGTGAGCGGGTCGCCATAGTAGTCTAGAGTTAACACAGAACCCCTTTGTATGGTACTCTCATCGCTGAATTTTCCTTCCGGATAAACAAGCCCGTTCATGTAACCGTTATTCGCAGGATCGGTATAAATAATGAGACCCGCTGCACCGGCTTTTTCAGCAAACATCGCTTTAAAGCCTCGAAAATTTCCCCCATACTGGGCAATCACAATTTTGCCCTCTACCTCGATACCAAGCTCTTTAAGCAGCTCAAAATCTTCCTTTGTGCCATAATTTGCATATACAACTTCACTAGTCACATCACCTGATCCGCTGTATGCATTCCATCCGTGAACCAAATCCGGATGCGAAGTATACGGATCTTCATCATAGATATATTCCTGGTTATTAAGCGGCATACGCACCGGCCTTATCAAAGAAATTGAAGCGGTTCCGGGCTTTGGCATCCAGGCATCATAATCATAATGTTTAACCTCAAGACCGGCCCGTGCCATGACTTCCGAAATATAATCAATTACCAGGCGGCTGTGTTTCGTACCTGCAATGTTTGGATGCCGGGTTAAATTGAAAAGATGTTCCCGGTATGTTTCCGGCAAATGAAGACGGGATAGCTTCTGCTCTAATTCGAGTTGTTCAGATATTTCACTTTGATGAAAACCGTAAATGGTTTCAATGTTCAGTGAATCTTTTGTAGAGGCGTAGTTGCCAATAAACAGAGTTAGAAATGATATGAACAGGATATACATGATCCGGAATGATTGCTGAAGATTATTGATTGAAAGACAAAAGAATGAAAAAAACTGTTCAAATAAAAAATTTGTGCTTCAATGAGCGTTGAACTGATGTTTTTTCTTTACGTAAATCATTCCCTGTACAAATTTATCGAAGTTAAAATAATACGCGTTAACTGGTTAATCTGAACTTTTTTGGAGGTCTCACATTTCATTTTCAAGCAATGAAATACTAATAAATACGTATTATTAGGAACATATGGAATTCTTACCCCGTTTTTCAGATTAATATCATTCGTATAACTCTGTCAATTATCATATTCATTCAGGATGTTTAAAAAATCATATTTCTTTGTACTGGCTGTAGCGTTGTTTGTATCATCATGCGATATAGCAAGTGATACACAGGGTGTTGACTCAAGAAAGGTTTTAATCTCTGAACAGTTTAACCGGACAATAACACAACAACAGCTCGCATCGTTTTGGACACTCGCAGGCCAGCCGGAAGCTTCAACATTTGCTCTCTACGATATTGATATTTACCGGATTGTTTATAAAACCACCGGCCTGGACGGCAATCCGGTTGAAGCGTCGGGTGCTATAATGGTTCCAAAAGGTGCTGCAAACGCGGGACTATTATCTATACAGCATGCTACAATATTTAATAATGACGAAGCTCCATCGGTTGACAGGCCCGGTCTCATTTCCGTCATCACAAGAAAATCCCTTTTTGCATCGATGGGATATATCACTTTTTTGCCGGATTATCTCGGGTATGGAGCTACTGCCGGCATATTGCACCCCTATCAGCATAAAAACAGCCTTGCCACTGCAAGCTATGATATGATTTTGGCTGGATTAGAATTTATTGAAGAAAAAAATCTTCAGCTGGCTGATTTTTCGGTCAATATGCTCGGTTATTCTGAGGGTGCCTATGCAACATTGGCACTTGCTGAGTTGGCTGAAACATCCAGTCCGCCATTTGAAACAGGGATTATATCGGCAGGAGCCGGCATTTATGACCTGACTTCAACGATTGATCATCTGTTGCTGAATGTAAATGACCAGAATGAATGCGTAGCCTGTTATGCATATTTCATTTATGTGTATCACACCATTTATGAATTGCCCGGCACCCTCAGCAATTACTTCAATGAACCTTTTGATGATATTATTTCCGAAGGCTTATTTGACGGGGGTTTTTCGGATTCCCAGATCCGTTCAAAATTGCCCCGAAACACAAAAGATCTTATACGGGATAGTTTCATAACGGCATACATGCAAGGAGAATATCCGGATTTGCGAAATGCTCTTAAAGAAAATAATATTCAATATATCCCGGATGCAACTGTATTGATTGCACACGGAACAGCAGATAGTGTTGCCCCGGTTTTTAACAGTGACCAATTTTATGAAAATGCTATCAATGCCGGCAAAACAAATATCACCTATATCCGAACAGATGGAGCCAATCATTCAACAGGAATATTTAACTGGGCAATCGAAACACTAAATATCTTAGAGCGACATCCAAAATCTATTGCGTTACAGTGAAGCAAAATAGCTCTGTTTTGATATGTATGGGTATGAGTAAGTGATTAAGCATAACTCTTCAAGTTACGTGATATGGGATGTATCCGATCCATACTTCTCACCACCTGCCGGAATTTTTTACCCTCACAAAATAATGTTGAACCAGATAAATTCTTCCCTCATCATTTTTTTCTTGGGATCAGGGTAGCGCTGATTACTTCATCCTGCCGTGTTCGAATGCTTTCCAATATGTGATCCGATGGCTTCATATCAA
>SKKO01000225.1 GCA_007123715.1 Balneolaceae bacterium
ACATTCTTTATTAAATGCAAAAGTGGTGATAATTGGTACTCAGCAAAAAATGATTCCCAAATTATTATCCATTTATTGCAATCCTGAAAATATGCCATTGGTAATTGTTTTAACCAATGAAACATATTATTCATTAAGCTCATTTAGCAGAACTGAGTTGCAGCCATTTTTCATAAGAGTTAATGTAAATGATTATAATATGGAGACCATTGCAACAATAGTGAATCAATTTTTGCAGACACGAACTCAACCAGGGAAATAGATCCCAAAAAAGTCCCCTCCTTTGTAGGGAGGGCTCCTCTTTTTACCCGTGAAGCGATTTAAAGGTGGTTGAAAACAGGTAAACTTCCCTCCAATATATTCATTAAACAAAGTACTGTATCACCCCCAACCCCTCCTTGTGTAGGAAGGGAGAATCTTTTTTATACAGTTTTAGAGAGAACTAAGGTTTACAATGAAATCAAAATTGATTTTCACCATCAGCTTTGCTTGCTTTAAAGTTTTCAAGTACAACATGCATATATGTAATCAGGTCTGATTATCTTAATTCTGTTGTTATATATTAATCTCTATATGTTGCGCAATATGCTCGGCATGCACCCGTGTATTTTCAATAAACAGCCGGCCGGTATCCATTCCTCCGCAAACCACACCCGCCACATACAATCCCTTCCGGTTGGTTTCCAGGGTTTTCTCGTTATATACTGGCATCCGGTTTTCATCTTTGGTTAACTCTATTCCCAATTTTTCCATCAGGCCAAAATGGGGATGATAACCTGTCATGGCGAGAACAAAATCATTGGGAATAGTGATAAGACCATCAGGTGTCTGGATATCCACCTCATTTTCACGGATTTCAGTCAGTTCTGAGTTAAAGAAAGCCTTAATAGCCCCCTCTTTAATCCTGTTTTCAATGTCGGGTCTTACCCAGTATTTCACCGATGGCTTGATGCTATCGTATCTTACAATCATGGTTACATTGGCACCGCATCGCCAGGTTTCAAGTGCAACATCTACACCGGAATTACCGGCCCCCACAACAACGACATCCTGCCAGGCGTAGCGGTGAGGTTCGTCATAGTAGTGTGTTACTTTTGGAAGATCTTCACCCGGTATATTCATCCTGTTTTCCTGGCCATAAAAACCTGATGCGAGAACTACCTTTTTGGCTTTATACGATTCTTTTTCAGTTACGATGTCAAAATTGCCGTCTCCGCCCTTCACTTCCTTTACCTGCTCGTAGAGCTTAATCTGAAGGTTAAAATGCTCAGCCGAGCGCCTGTAGTATTCAAGGGCTTCGCGCCGTGTTGGTTTAGGCCCGTGTGATATGAATGGGATGTTGCCAATTTCAAGTTTATCGGAGGTAGAGAAAAACGTCATATTTTGCGGATAGTGAAAGATCGAATCAACAAGGGTTCCCTTTTCGATAATTAGCGATTCTATGTCTCTTTTTTTTAATTCGATAGCTACAGCAAGGCCGATTGGCCCGGCACCGATGATAACAACCATATTTACTGCCAGGTTAAATTTTTTTTAATTCTTAAAGATAACGGAAATATCGCTAAAGAGCAGTTCTGCCGTTTGCAGGAAAAGATTCGAAATAATCAGTCACAGTTTTATTCAGCCATCCGGGTGGCAGGCTCCAAAAACCAACATGCCCGCCTTTTTCGGTGAAACAGGACGTGCATTTCGGATTTTCGGCAATAGTTTTGAATGGAGTCCATTTAAAAGGACACATCGGATCTTCCTTGCTGTGAACCACAAGGGTATCTGTTCTGATTTTATCCATAAAATAATAGCTCGAACAGCGGGCATAGTAGTCGTCTGCACTTTCAAAACCATGGATAGGAGCGGTTACCTGGTCATCAAAATCGTACAGGGTTGAACCGGTAAACACGGGTAAATCCGGGAAGCGTTTTCGTTTTGTTTCGAGTTTTTGTGTCAGGGTTTTCAGAAACCGAATAGAATATAATCTGTTGAAGCCTTTCTCAAGGTTCAGGCATCCCTTTTTTAGTTCAAAAGGTGTGGAGATTGCGGCTACAGATTTTAGCGGATGATTTGTGCCGTGTTTTTTCAAAAAATTAAGGAGCGCACTGGCTCCAAGGGAAAAGCCGGCAGAAAAGATAGGTTTATTTGGAAATTCTTTGGCCACCCAATTTAAAACTGTCTCAATATCATCGGTTTCACCTGAATGATAGAACTTTCTCTGTTTATTCATTTTACTGCCGCATCCCCTGAAGTTCAACATCACCACATGAAAACCACGCAAAACAAGCTGTTCTGCAAGCCTGGCTACGTAATATCTGCGGGTATGCCCCTCGAGTCCGTGAAACAGTACACATACAGGTTTGTTTTTTTGCCCCTCAATGATATCCAGTTCCAGGAAATCATTGTCAGGAGTATCGATAACAATTCTTCCTGATTGCAAAGCCGGAGCTGTAAACAACAGTGAACAAAGCACAGTGTGGGTGTGGCCGTTAAAACACCATGGTGCTGACGGAAATGTTATGGTGTCAAATTGATTATTCATGAAATTATATGACCCTATGATGATTTATATGGGTAGAGGATACAGGATTTATTGGTTCAGGTTCCTGCCAGAGTACCCCGGCAAACCTGGTGGGGATGCTTCAGCCTGCATTTTCATGTTTCTATGCCTGTTATGATTCATTCAACTCAGATTAATCGTATAAAAAAACAGGATTCACAGCTAAAGTTCATTTAAAATGTGTAAAATAATAAAAAATTACCTTGTTTTATCTTAACGGCAGAAGATATGACTAAAATGCGAAGAGATTTTGGCGGGTACATTATGTATCATCAGATACATCAACCTGTTCGTGATTAACACCAAAATTTCACTTTTCATGGAAGGCACATACACAAAAAAAGTGTTGAAACGCGTGGCGGCGATAGATCTCGGCACCAACTCATTCCATGCTGTTATTGTTGATATCTATTCAGATGGCAGTTTTTATATTATTGACAAGTTAAAAGAGATGGTATTACTTGCAGAAAAGGGGGTGGGGAACAGGCTCTCTGAGGATGCGATGAACAGGGCAGTGGACGCCCTGAAAAAAATTAAAACCCTGAGCGAACACCAGGGCGCTGAACAGATCCTTTCTTATGCCACAAGCGCGATAAGGGAAGCCCAAAATGGTGGTGAACTTATACAAAGGGTAATTGATGAAGTGGGTATAAAGATTACTGCTATTCCCGGGAGGGTAGAAGCAGAGCTGATCGGGCTGGCCGTACAACACGGAGTTCAGATGCCACCCAAACCATCTTTAATCATGGATATTGGGGGTGGAAGTGTTGAATTTATTTTAGCGGATAAAGATAAATTTTATCATGTGTCGAGTAAAAAACTGGGTGTTGCCAGGATGGCAGCTGTTTTTGTGGACCATGACCCGATTTCAAATGATGAAATAAAAAAACTAAAACAACATTACAATGTTAACCTGGCAGATGTTGCGCAGGCGTTTGCCATTCATCGCGGGTCTATTTTAATCGGTTCTTCCGGCACTATGGAAAATATTGGCCTGATGATCTCACACCGCCAAAAACGGCCGCCAAACCTGTCCATCAATGAGCTGAAATTTTCTGCGAAAGATTTTTTCGCGTTCTATGACGATGTCATTAAAATGAATTTCGAAGAACGGGCTAAACTTGTAGGGCTTGATGAGAAACGGAACAATCTGCTGCCCGCGGGTTTGGTACTGGTTCATTATGTGCTTAAAACTTTTGGTATTAAGGAAGTGAAATTATCTGCCCAGGCCTTGCGTGAAGGAATCATTCTGATGTATCTGAAGCAGGAACTGGATGATTTACGCGAGATTGAGTTTTTTGATGATCCACGGCGGCGAAGCGTGATGGAACTGGTTCATAAATGCGACTGGCACGAACGCCACTCCCGCCATGTAGCTGCTCTTGCACTGCAAATTTTTAATGCTTTTGCATCTGAACTTCAGCTGACGCCCGTTGATCGTGAACTTTTGGAGTATGCCGCATTCATGCACGATATTGGTTACTACATATCACACCGGAAGCACCATAAACATGCTCTCTACTTAATCAGAAATGCAGACCTCAGAGGATTCGATGAAAATGAGATTGAAATTATGGCGAATGTAGCACGTTACCACCGCCGTTCAATTCCGAAGGCCAGACATCCGCAATATCAAAGCCTGAACAAGGCCGACAAGGAAAGAGTGAAAAAATTATCCGGCATACTCAGAATTGCTGATGGACTCGACCGAAGCCACTACCAAAACGTTAGGGAGATGAAAATTGAGAAAGGCAAAAAAACGGTTGCGATCCGTATCGTAACTGAAGCCGATCCGCAGCTGGAAATCTGGGGAGCCATGAGAAAAAACCTGCTGTTTGAACAAATCACCAAAAGAAAACTGGTAATCGAAGAAGTAAAAACGCCGGAAACGGTAGTAACCTGATGCACTAGTGTCGTGTCAACGATGAAATGACTCCCATGCTATTTTACTGTTGACATGATGCCAGCCTCATCGAACTTCAGTCTGCTTCTGATATTCTTTAAGTTTTTGAATATACTCGTAACGTGCTTTAATTCCGGCCCGGTTACCATAGATTGTTCCGGTAACAATTCCGAGAGACAGAAACAGGAGCAGTAACATCTCAAATTGTGAAAACGGTTGATTGACAATCAAAATCCATGCGGCAGGTGGCAGAAAAATCAATAGTCCAAGTAACAGATGAAGGTTAGTTGGGGCGGGTACTTTTTTTATAAACCGTTTTATGGCTGCAAAGGTGAGGTTGAAATATAAAAATCCAAATCCTGTTATGATCAACAACGCAACTGTTAATGACTGAGTCATAAACTGAAAAAACTGATGGGAAAAAATGGCAATCCCGAGTGAGATCATAAGTACCCAGGTTGAATAAGCAAAGAATCGGGCTCCGGTTTGCATAGCTGAATGAGTGTTAAGGAATGTAGAAAGGTACGTCAGATGTTGTCAAAAATCATGTTCAATAGCACGTTTCAATTTTTAAACATATGATAACCACAGTTCGATTAGGAATGCCGGTTATCAGAATCGCGGGGGCCTGCGGCCTGTAGGCGAAGAACTTCGCTCGAGGTTGTTCAGCCCCGGAAGTTTCTGGAACAGGCTTTGGATTTGACCGCCCGAGAGTGACAGCCTGAACATATAATATTGAAAATCACCGAAGGGGTTAAACTGGAAGGAAAGGTCCCAGCAAACCATGGTTCTTCGCAGGCTGAACTGTGAAGGGGTCAGGTCTTTTTCGATAAAATCATAGCCAATACGTGTACTTACGCTCCATTTTGGGGTTAGATTAAACCGTATGTTATTTGCATTTAATACTGCTGATTTTCTTGGATCCTGGCCGAACACATACGTCCACCGGTAACTGAAATCGAGCCCCATCTCGAAAGTCGTACCGAATTCCTGAACAGGTTGCGTATTAAAACGTGTATCAATAGGCCCGAAGAACAACTGGTCGAATGGATCATAGGGGCGATATGGGGGGGTAGTAACACGGGTACCCCGCTGCCCTCTGCGTATATTGGTTGATATGCTGAAATTATAATTAATGGGTTGTAGTAATTTATCGGTTTCCTGCCAGATAAAACGGTTGATTTCTGATCCGTTCTGATTTCGGGCATAAAAAGAATAGGATGCACTCGCCTGAATTCGAAATCCCTGAACAACCTGTGATGACATGGAAACAGTTAAACGGCCAAAATTGAGGCTGTCTGCGGCAAAATTGTAACTGGAGTTCATTGATAAATTATCAATGAGCCTCAGATTGGTGGAATTTACCTCACCAGTGGAATCCCGTCGCACCCTCTTAGTTTCAAGAATATTGGTGATACCGAATGACATGGTTTGCTGTTCGCCAGCTGCAGGTCCGCCGAAAATTTCATCCTGAAATATGGAATAGCGGCGTGTATTGCCAAGTGTATCAGATTGTACTTCCCTGAAAAAACCCCATTGTTCTTCTGAGAAATCGGGGCTGTAGCTAAAACTCAGATTAGGCCTTACCGTATGCCTTAACCCCTCAAAATTACCGATCTTCATTTGGGAAATTCCGTAAAATGTTGTTGCAAAGCTTAACGAAGTTGAAAAATCTCTGGCTGCTGCAAATCCATCTTCAAGTACGGTTTCAACCCGGTTTGTCTCGGTATTAAATACCTGTCTGGTAGTGGTGGGATACCAAAATTCATTCATATTAAGCCCGGCACTTACATTGATAAACTGGCTTGGAACGATTTGAGATGCACTAACCTGTGCACGCTGAACAAATCCGTATTTAATGTGCCTGTCATCACCGGTTGCCTCTCTGTGGAGTGATGGATTTAGTAGTGCCTGAAACCAATTGACGTCAGCCGAATCCCTGTCAATTGGGGTGAAATTGTACTGGGAGCGAAAATTATTGCGGTAATTTACTGAAATTCTCTCATACCAGCGTTCCTGGCCTATGCCGGGGCTGCTTGACTTAAATGGCGAGAACTGTCTCAATGAGAAGTTCATTTCGGGGCCGGTTAGTCTGGTTGTATTCGTATTAAACTGTTGATTCAGATTAGAACTGACACTGAAATTGTAGATTTCCTCAGGATGATTATACCTGTAAGATAATCGTGATGAACTGCTTGTTTCGGCACGCTCATCCAGGTTGAATGAATTTCTCTGGAAGAAGTCGGCACTTCGAAGATTAATGTTTGCCGAGAGGTTTGAATATGGTGACAGCTGTTGGTCGTGAGTAACAGTCAGCCTTCTGGTTTTAGTTTCAGTGAAACCAGGGTCGGTTGGTTCAAGGCCGCGTTCACTGGAATATCCCAGGATAACACTTCCGTTATAATTCCCGGTTTTTCTATACTGAAATCTGGATTCGTTGAAGAATGTACCCGAAGTAAACACATCGAATGAAGTCTGGGCAGTGAAATAATCATTAATATACTGGAACCAGCCTACATTTTGTAATCCAATTCCCCGGGCTGAAGTATTCTGGAATGCATAGGTTGGTTCAAGTAAACCGGAGCGCCTCCGGTCTATTCCGGCAGGTACATATCCAAAAGGAAAAATGAGGGGGTATGGAATATCCAGTATATAAAGCTGGGCATTCGTAAAGAAAATTTCTTCCTCATCAACAACTTTCATGCGTCTTGCTTTAATGTAATAAGACATATGGTCGGGCGGACAGGTTGAGTAGATTCCATCTTGAATAAATACCTCTGTCCTGGAAATATTTTTTACCTGGGTTCCAATCAGGTATCCGTCATCAATCTGGATTTCCGCTGCTTCGAACTTACCTTTCTCAGTTTCATAATTGAACAGTATTCGTGTGCTTCTGAGATCTTTTCCACCTTGCCGCAAAACCGGATAGGAAAGGGTGTCTTGTGGGGTTAATGTAATAGCCTGGAGTTGACTCATGTTTAGATCCAGTTCGATAGTACCGGATGACAGCTCGCCGGACTCGTGCTTTACATTACTGGAACCATAAAGATGAGCGATACGCTGTTTACGGAGATTAAAAGTCAGTGAGTCCCTTGCCTGGAAATTTACAGCATCGGGAACCGATTCCCGGTCTGCACGTCTTGTTTGTGCAGTTTGCTGGGTAGGGGGGTCACCGGCCTGAGGCGCAAATTGTGTGCCCGGACCTTCTGGTGTTACTTCCATTGGGGAGAGTTCACCGGGAGGTCCGGGAATAGTGTCTGTTTCGGCAGCCCTCAATGTGTCGGGAAGTACCTGACCATGGAGATGATTTACAGTAATACATAACAAAAAGACGGATAAAATGAATAGCTTTTTGATATGTATAACATGATAAATCTTCATAGGTCATGCTGCATCAGAGTTCTTCAAAGGCAAGGCTTGCAGCGCCAAGTAAAGCGGCTTCATTGCCCAGTTCCTCGTATATGATTTCGAAACCATCCAGATACGGGGGCATCAGAAGTTTGGATGCTGTCTCTTTTGCCGGGCCAAGAATATAATGACCTGCTTTAGCAACCCCGCCGCTTACGATAATTTTCCGAATATCAAGAATATGAATATAGTTTACGATAGCATATCCAAGCTTTTCACCAGCATTCCGTAAAATGGTTAATGCAAGTTCATTTCCATTTTTTGCGGCGTGATAAAGATCAACAGGTTCCAGTTTGTCAAAATCGAGTGAAAATTGAGTGTATAACGGGTTATCCGGGTGCTGGCGGATATTATCTGCGGCATACCTGCTTAGAAAACGTTGTCCAAGGTATGCTTCAATGCCACCTCGCGTATTACTGTTAGACAGGGGGCCGTGATAATCGATAATCACATGGCCTAATTCCGCGGCCAGCCCAGTGGTTCCCCGATAAATTTTATTGTTATAAATGATTCCGCCGCCAACTCCTGTGCCAAGAGTTATCATGATAAGGCTGTCAAATCCTCTGCCGGCACCAAAACGGGCTGACCCCAAAGCAGCAATATTGGCATCATTTTCTATGATACAATTAAAACCGGTTCGTGATTTTAACTCCTGAGATACATTTTCAACTTTCCATCCGGGCAGGTTTGGCGGATATTTCACGGTTTTACGGTCCATGCTAACCATACCGGGCAATCCCATGCCAATACCGATTGGTTTTTCGGATTGATTTACAAGGAGCTCTTCTACGGCAATAGCAATCCGGTCAAAAACATAATCCTTGCCAAGATGAGCATTTGTCGTAATAGATGAAGTTTTAAGAAATCCTTTTTTATTATGGACCAACGCGGTTTTAATATTTGTACCACCGAGGTCTATCCCAATAGCAATCATAAAATTTGGTTTTAACGGGTGTTAAAGAACGGCGTTTAAAGAAAACAGATTCAGGAAAGAATTGTTATTCAGTAATAATGATTTTATAAACCGTTTCATTGGGTTTTCTCATGCCGTAATCTTCCCGGGCAATTTTCTCAAGTAAATCCGGATTGCTTTCAAGATCTTTGATTTTTTGCTCAAGTTCAGCAGTTCTTTCCCGATATTCGTAAGTACGTTCTATGAGGTCTTCCTTTTGGTTCTGTAATTCTAATTTGGTAAGTAAACTGTGGGTATCAAAAAATAGGAACCATACTGCAACGAATGTAGCGAGTATACCAAACATCCAGGACCTGTTCCATTTTATAGAATTGAGAATTGCCATTTTTATTTGTGATCTTTTAAACTAAAAGGAAATTAATCTAATTATAAAGCATTCACAAAATGTTTGAACCTTAATCCGTATTTAACTTAGCGGGATAAAAGAGGAGCTTGGTGAATAATCCGGGTTAGGGCAGACCCGGATGGGTTACTTGCAGAGTCTGGACTAATGATATGGGGAGTGCGTGACATGGGTTCATCTTGTTCAGTGTACATCCGGATAAAAAAAAGCCGGTGTTTGCGTTGATCGATTCAGGTGCCTAACCATTACCGTGGGTGGTGTTTAATTAAGTGTGTAATGGTTTAAACGCGAAGCCCGCATCTTACACCCGTAAGCCTGAACTCCTTACCTATACAGAGTTACATAGAACCAAAATTGTTATGGAATTTGTACCAGTGAATATCACAAATCGCTCCATAATGGAGATTCATTATGGAGCGATTATCATGATCTATTCAGATTTAGGCTAATACTCTAATGCTCTTGGCAGTTCTTTTGCCTGTGCGACCCATTTTTCAACTTCTGCC
>SKKO01000047.1 GCA_007123715.1 Balneolaceae bacterium
TTGATGATGTGCGACAGCTTGCCAATACCCTGATTTTTGATATTCATGATTCAATTGCAGATTTGCCCGGTTCTACCACGGCAAGGGAAATGATTATTGAGAGAGCTCTTGCCTATCTTGATGAACTTTCCAACAATAAAAGCAATGATGTAAACCTAATGCTTGAACTTGCAGAAGCCTACAGAAAAGTGGGGCATGTTCAGGGCAATCCCACAAATGCCAATCTGGGCCGTCGGGATGAAGCCATGCAAAGCTATATGAATGGTCTAACACTGATTGAGCAAATCATGGAATTGACACCGGATTTTATTGAAGCCCAAAATCTTTATGCCGATATATCAGAAAATATGGCTGATCTACTCGCTGCAATGGGCCGGCTGGATGAATCAGATAAAAAAATGAACGAAATTAATACGATCTACCATACATTAGCCAATGACAATCCTGAAGATGGTCAACAGCAGTTTCGCTATGCCAGATCGTTGCTGAAATGGGGAGATATCATCGGTAATCCGAATTTTACGAACCTTGGAAATTTGCAGGGGGCACTCATCAAATATGAAGAAGCAGAAGAAATATTCAGCACCTTGTATAAGAAAGAACCGGAAAACATTGTGTATATCCGATTCCAGGGCATCATTTATGAACGTCTCGGTACTATTTTTGAAAACCAGGAATATTTAGAGAAAGCTTTGTGGGCTTATACTTTGTCAATGGAGATGAGGAGACAATTTGTGCGGTATGATCCGTTAAATACAAACGCCATACGTGATGAAGCAATCGCGTACGAAAAGCTTGCCAATATTCATAAAGCTTCCGGAAATTTGTTACAGGCAAAAGAAAATTATCAGCGATCACACGACGTTTTTTCATGGCTCGCACATTCCGATCCGGGAAATGTACAGGCCAGGCAGTCAATAGCTATCAGCCATATTCATCTGGGTGATTTGTATTTACACACAGATAATAATCACTTAAATGAATCCGAAAATGCTTTGAACCATTTCCGTCAATCTCAAAAAATTCTTGATGAAATCCTGACATCTGATTCTGCAAGTGTTCGTGCCCGTCAGTTAATCGATATTGCCAACAATCGCATTGAACGAATCCATTCCGGTTCCCTGTAAAGTGATATTCGTTGTCTTAACGTGAAAAAAAAATTTGCTCTATTTCTTCCCTGAAATTATCATTCCGGATACATTTACATCCTTAATACCCTTTTATGGATTCACAAAAATGGCAAAAAATTGAACACCTCTTTCATGAAGCCATTGAACTTTCCGGTGAAAATTTACTCCGCTATCTCGATAAGGTTGAAAAGGAATACCCTGATTTAGTAGAGGAATTAAAACCACTTCTCGACTCTCACCTCGAGGCTGAGAGTTTTCTTATTGAAAATTCTATCAGTGATAATATTGCCATACCCGGAGAAATGATTGGTCCATGGAAAATACTGAGGGAGATTGGACGCGGAGGAATGAGTACGATATATCTTGCAGAGCGTGCTGACGGGCAGTTCGAAAGAGAGGTAGCCATTAAATTTCTACACGGCATTATGCCTGGTAAAAAAATGCACAGCCGCCTGCTCGCTGAACAAAGAATTCTGGCAAAACTTGAACACAAAAATATTGCGCGGCTATTTGATTCCGGGCTCACCGAAAACCGAAGGCCATATTTTATTCTTGAATATGTAGATGGCGAACCGGTACATACCTACTGTTTATCACATAGACTGAGTGTTCATGAAAAGCTTCAAATTTTTGAACAAATTTGTGAAGCTGTTCAATTTGCTCATCAGCGCCTGATTGTACACCGCGACTTAAAACCTAATAACATTCTCGTAAGAAAAGACGGAACTGTAAAACTTCTTGATTTCGGCATTGCCAAAATTATTGAAGACGAACAGGATACCGCTATCCCGCTTACCCGAACCGGTTTTCATCTGATGACTCCGGAATATGCCAGTCCGGAACAGGTAAATGGTGAAAATATTACAACCGCTACGGATGTTTACGCTCTTGGCTTGCTGCTCTGCCAGATATTAACAGGGAGCCTGCCCTATGATGTATCAAAAAAAAATCCGCTTGAAATTGGTCATGTAATAAATGCAGCACAACCTACCAGACCAAGTGTACTTGTTACTCAAAAACTGAATGAAACAGATAAAATAAAATCTACAGGACATGACCTGAATCTTATATCACTGCGAAAAAGGCTGAAAGGCGATCTTGACAATATTGTCTTAAAAGCACTCAGAAAAGAACCTGAACGAAGGTACAACTCAGCCGAACAGCTCCTGAATGATCTTCAGAATTATCAAAAAAATCTGCCAGTCAGTGCCCGGCCGGAAACTGCCGGTTACCGGGCAAAAAAATTCATTCAAAGACATCGAATAGGTTTTACTGCAACTGTACTCGTATTACTGAGCCTTATTACAGCAGCCACTGTATCCATTTGGCAGGCTGAGCAGGCCCGTACCGAACGCGACCGTACTATACAGATCAATGAATTCCTGCAAACAATACTTACCGAGGCAGACCCCTATGCAGCAGGCGCTGATGCAACCGTTCGTGATGTGCTCCGGAAAGCTGGTGAACTTGTCAGTGACCGTTTTCCTGATCAACCCGAACTCGAAGCCCCGCTGCGTTATACAATCGGTTATACGCAGCTTGGCTTAATGGAACTCGATGATTCTTATAAGAACCTTAAAGTTTCAGAGCAACTTTATCAACAATTGTACGGTACATCAGATAGCAGGACACTCACCTCGGGAGCTTACCTTTCATGGTTGGAATTTCGCCGTGGCAATTACGACATGGCTATCAAAGGCTACACGCAGATCATTGATCGGTTTCATAAAGGCACTCCGTGGGATACAAGGGCGACAATTCTTAATGACTATGCCGTTATTCTCCTCGAATTGGAAAGATATGATGAGACGCTTGAGCTTCAGCAAACAGTCCTAAACCTGTGGATGGCTAATGATCCTGCCCGGCCCGAAGTAGCTATCATCCATAACAATATAGCCCAAACCTATCATGGCATTGAAGAATATGACCTGGCTGAAGAAAATTACCGGGCATCGCTTTCCATGCTGAAGGAGTTATATCCGGATGGCATGCATCCGGATATTTCCTCAACCATAAACAACCTTGGGGTATTACTCCGGGATCAGGGTAATTATGATGAATCTATCAATTACTATCAGGAAGCACTCGAAATACGCCGGGTTACACTTGGAGAGTCTCATCCATTAACCGCGTTCAGTCATTTGAACCTGACAAGAATGCTACTCGATCTGGATCGGATTGATGAAGCCCGGCCCCACTCAAATATAGCTGTTGATATTATGAGCGAGGCCCTGAACGATACCCACCTGCACCTGTTAGTAGCGCGTTCAACCCTCGCAAGAATTTACACCATCGATGGCCGCTATGATGAAGCGATATCAATATTAAGCGATGTAATTTCAATAATGGATGAAGAATTCGTCCCTTCCTGGATTATCGAACAAGCTCAGCAATGGCTCAGCGAAGCCCGTGAGCTGAATAATCAGTAACACAGCAGCCTCGTGAACTTTCGTGTCTTCGAGTCCTCGTGGTGAAAAGAGTATAAGATCCATTATACTGAAAATGATCTCGCCATTAGTACCCCGGTGATAATGGGTCGACTGGGTACCAGTATCCGTTCAGCTCTTTATTGGGATCAAACCATAGATCATCAGTTCCATAATAATTTCCATAACCATCAGTATAATTGTAGCGGTAATGTCCCTCAACACGTGTTGGGTAGCCTGTATATGGATCATCGAATGTACTGTAACCGGTTATGGTATCAAGAAAATAATCATTGGAAGAGTATCCTCCATCAGTCGAATGATGGGTGCCTGAGTCCCAAGACCCGAAGAAGTTTTCATACCACTGCCGGTTCTGATCTTCAAAAGATAAGTATGCAGGGGATGAACCGTAAACATCGTAAGCATTAAATGGGTAGTAATAGTTATAAAAACAGTCATCATTAGAATAATTCTGTGAATGACGGTACTGACCAATTTGGTTCCTGTTTATCGCCTGCATTTGAATCTGGCTCACCCGGTATTCATACAAACTGTTTCTTTGGTATGTACCGGAGAGCATTGCATCCAGTTTTACAGTTTCATCAAAAAGAGGGACAGGGCTTGTGACCAGTTTTACGGTTATCACCCCGGTTTCATCAAGCCAGGGGTTATTCGCATGGCCAATGTATGCAACTCCTCGATAACGCTGATCTTCAAACCAACCGGAAAACGGAACTTCAAGTGCATCCATTTCAATTCCCTGTGCTCTCATTATCGATGCTGTTTTCCGAAATTGTACATCACCGGAAAGTAGTCTGCTTGGCTGTAAATTGCCGATCATTACCTCATCGAGTTCAAACCGGATAGCATCTTCTACCACCTGCCTCCATGTTTCATCAAAACCAATGCCGATTTGGGATGAATAAAAAGCGCTGTTTACCGCCCGTATAAGCTGCCCAGCCGGCCCCAGAAGATCGGCATGGTAGCGTTCATATAACCCTGTTTGAATATTCAGCGCAATATCCTGCTCGAAAATCCAGCCTTTGGGTATCATCATTGTGCCGAGCTGCATTCCGAGGGTTCTATCCCATAACTGAACAGATTCAAGCTCGGGTCTCTCAAAAAAACCCGCTTCTTCTGTCAGGATTTCAAGAGGAGGCAAAGCACACCATATGTGGTTTTCCTCAACAAAATTAACATTCTGATTGTATGCCGTTACGGCCATTACGAATGATGCAAGTATACCGAGTGACACAGCACTCTGTCTGTTCTGTAAGAGAAAATTTAAGATTTCCATAAGTTCTATCCTCGCTTGTTTTGTTTTTGTTTTATTGATTGAGTTGAAAAATGGTACCTCACTTATCTATTTAATATGATCATTTACATCGAGATACATATTTAATATATCTTATTAAATTTCAATACTTTATTTGAATTTTTACTATTCGATAACATCCATTTTGATCTTTGATCAAAATCGTTTCCCAAAATACCAGGCCACCCCAATTCCAACATCAAACTGGCTCACATCCTGGTCGGGTAGATTTAATTCTATTCCTTCAAAAAACATATCATAATCGCTGCCATAGTGATATCTTGCGTGTATGGTACCCGCAAACCAAGGTTTAAAGAAATAACGCAGGCCACCCCCGCCGGCAAGAGTTATCCCTTCCATTTCAAGTTTCCCTTCTACACGTGGTCCACCGGTACCGTGCTGGTAAAAAATTCTGTCCATTTCAAGAGCACTCATGTTAACCTGCACATCCAGAAACGGCCTTATTTTGCTTAAGGTTGCCCCAAAATTATATCGAAATCCTACACCCGCTTCTGTATGTGTATACGTATCCCAGTCGCCGCTCAGGTTAAAATCATTGTATGAAAAGTGTAAAAAAGCTTCCATACGCTGATTAAATCCATATCCGCCTGATAACTGAATTCCATAACCGTTAGGATCATAATTCCGGATTCCCTCAAGAAACTGGCTCGATGTATTCCATTGCCCGTAATGAAGATTTAAATTGATATGAAACCCACTCACATCCGACTGAATATCCTGTGATTGAATATTCGTTGTTGATGCCATAACCACTGTAACCGCAGTAAATGCTAATAGAAAATATTTTATGGATGTTTTCATTTGAATTTATTTTTTAGTTGATGCTAATTATTAGTCAAATTCAAGAGTTACACGCCCGGATGTAATTCTGAGCCTGTTCAGGGTTGTTCCCCTGGTAAATATGACCGTTTCACCACCCCTGTCGCTGTATTCAGGATATGTTATCGGAAGCCAGTTTCCATCCACTGCCTGCACTTCATCAAAAGTAACCGAAAGAAAAGCCCTGCCGCGACGCGTTCCGTCACCTGTTACAGCTTCTTTCACGTTGCCCCGAACTCTGGCACCTGCATCAATAATCCTGTAGCCATCAGCATATACCGCACTCGTTGTAGTCAGGTAGAAGGTATCCCCGGTTCTGTGCGTATTAGTTGATACGTTATTGATAAATTGAGCACTAACTACTGCATTGGTAACATTTACCTGGATTGACCGTGTTGAAGTCTCTCTTGATCCCACATATCCGGAGAGATTTTCTTCTTCTGTGATTTCTTCCTGTTGTGAGGCGGATTCTCCCTGGTTATGACCTACGGTTTCGTTTAAACTCGATTCGTTTGAACTACGGTTTTGGGTTGACGAATCATGATTCCCGGAAACTACTTCCTGCTCTGAATTACCTTCAGTTACCTCACCGGAATTTTCCTGTATACCGGGAATGGATTCACTTTCGGCAGGTGCTGAAGAAATCGTTTGATTATTTCGTCGCGGGCTAACAACAATCGGTGGCGGAGCGGAATAATCTTCAGAAGCACCTATACGGTTTCGGTCAGTTCGATTCTGTTCCGGGATATTTGCACTTATCTGGCCACCCCTGGCCATGAGTTCATCGGCCCTGTCCTGCTGATCCAGCTCCATCAATGCCATTTCTTCAGGCTCGTTCTCCATGATTCGTTCAGGTAAAGTGCCAATCGTAGAACCTGATAACATCCCTGAAAGAAGCATAATGATTAATGCAATCCCTATTGCCCCGCCAATGATCTGCCCTTCTGTTGTTCTAAAAAACTCTATTACTTTTGGGCTATATGCAAGAAATGCCGTTTTTATGGTGGCCGTATATTCATCCAGGCTTTTATTAAACGCAATAACCGGTTTTGACTCAGTGGCCGGGGTATCTGTAGCAAGTTTTTGATTGGATAGCAGAGCAGTAGATACCCGCCCTGAATACTGAAGTTTAGCAAGATCATCAATCACTTCCCTGGTTGTGGAATACCTTCGGGACTGGGCTTTATTCATCATGCGGCTGATGATATTTTCCAGCTTGCTACTCCTTCCGGAGATTATTCCCCCTCGTGTTGGAAATGAAAATTTTCCATTTAAGATCCGTTCAGTAATATCCGTATCGGCATTGCCGTCAAATGGCAGTTTGCCGGTGTACATTTCGTAAGCCACTACGCCAACCGAGTAGATATCGGCCTGTGAAGAAGGTTTACTTCCGGTTAAAAGTTCGGGAGCCATGTACTCCAGGGTGCCAATCACCCTGTTCATTCGTGTAATCCGTGCACTGTTTTCAAACCGGGCTACTCCAAAGTCCATCAGTTTCACATATCCCGACCTATTAATCATAATGTTACCGGGTTTGATGTCGCGATGAAGAATTTCATTATGATGGGCTTCTTCGAGCCCTTCTAACAATTGAATCAATATTTTCACGCTCTCCGATTCCGGTAATTGTTTGTGAGTGTTCAATATCTGCTCTAACGTTTTTCCGTTCACAAATTCCATTACCAGGCAGTGAAGATTTTCTTCAGAAAAAAAGTTAAAAAGTGTGGCAATATTAGGATGTGAAAGCCTAGCCGTTACATGTGCCTCGTTTCTGAAGCGCTTGAGCAGGTCGGGCTGGTGAAGCATCTCAGGATGCAGCATTTTAATCGCTACCATCCGCTCGAGATTTAGGTCTCTGGCACGGTACACTACACCCATGCCGCCTTCACCAAGAAGCTCCTCGATCTGGTAATTTTTAAGTTTTCGGCCTATCATAATTCAACGGTTATTGCCCGGGTTGGCAGGTTATTTTCCCGGACGTCTTTGCGAGCTTCCACTAACAGAATGGTAAAATTATCGTGTGCCCCGCGGTCCAGGACTGATGCAGAAAGTTTTTGTGAGATTTGTCCAAGATCGTTTCCGGCCAGATAACCGGCCAGTTCCTGTGTTGAGAAATATTCATACAGCCCGTCACTGCAAAGCAGCAATTTATCACCTTCTTCAAAACGGTGTTCAGAAAGAAATAGATCACATGAACGTTTTTTTGCTGTTCCGAGCGATTTGGTCAGGATGTTTCCATCCGGATGGTTACGTGCCTCAAAAGGAGTGATTTCACCGGAATTGAGAAGCTGTTGTACGTATGTATGATCTTCGGAGAGCTGAATAGCCCTGCCTTTTTTGTAAAGATATGCCCGGCTGTCACCAATATGAAGTATATAGATCCTGTCGTAAATAAGGGCGGCGGCCGTACAGGTAGTGCCCATACCCCGTAGTTTTTTATCCTGCGAAGCGAGGCGCCAAATCTCATCATTTGCCCTTTCACCGGCCAGACGCAGAGCTTTTAAAGGCTTCCTGTGACTGTTGTAGTATAGCTCAGAGATCGTTTCAATGGCAATTGAGGAGGCCACTTCACCTGAAGCGTGCCCCCCCATGCCATCAGCTACAATTGCCAGAAATCCCATGTTCCGGCGGGTTTTTTCCTCAGCCGGCCGTACAAATCGAACAGCATCTTCGTTATGAATACGTGAGATTCCGGTATCCGTAACTGCCACTGCGTGGTAATCTTGCGCCGGTTCATTCGACTTATACACACCATTTGATTTTTTTCTCCAGAACATGGGATCTTTCCTTGAATGGTTATATGATCGATATTAGTTCACGATAGATCGCCTTGCCGGTCCCATCAATTCAAGGCCATACTTGATGGGTACAGCAAAGCCCATTGTACCGGTTGCGACATACGCAGCATAAATACCGATAACATTGCCATCCTTATCAAAAACAGGTCCGCCACTATTACCCGGCCCGGGTGTACTGCCGGAAAGCTGGTAATAGTCTCCCATTACACTAAAGTATCCCTGTACCAGGTCATCCTGTGTTCGGGCAGTAGCAGAAATCACACGGCCTATTGAGCCTGTGTTTACAGTTGGACTTGGAACTGTAATGAGTCTTGTTGCACGATTAAAGTAATCGGCTGATGCGCGTCCTACCACTACGTCGGGAGCTAATGAAGGATAACCCATAATCATGATTGGAGTCGCAATGTCTACCTCAGCAGTTGCATCCTTCATTGTCACATGATCAAGATCACCGGGCACGGTTACTTTAATCATGGCAACGTCGTGAGTATTACTGATCCTGACAACATTAGCCGGTGTCCTGAGATCACTGTTTGGAAATGACACATCGAGATACATATTCTGGCCTTCTAAAACTTTACCCGACATGGGTCGCCGTCCAAGCATTTCGCTGTTATAAGGAACCCAATTATGCGGAGGGTCTGTCTCTTCTGCTAGTATCCATTCACCATTCACAAAACGTATCATTCTTCCGTTATAGGCATCTTCCGGGAAAGTGTAACTGGTTTGCCAGCCTGCAACAACATGTCTGTTTGTAAGAATAAATCCAGTATTATCCACCACAAAACCTGTGCCGCCACCACCACCAACAGCTATCGGCGCACCAACCTGAACATTTCTTCCAAGGCCAAGAACCGGTTCGACTTCACCTGATTCATTTTCAATGTATAGCGCAATAGTACTCTGCCGGCCTGTAGTTGAATCTTCAACCACGATATACTCATGGTATACATCATCCCCGGTTGATGTATGTATTAATTTATAACCTACCTCAATAAACACTACCGCATCCATATTAGCTCTTGCAATAGATTGAGCATCAAAAGCATCCGTTGTCTGAATAATCTCCCGTTCTCTGTATTCAACCGGATTTATAATCGTTGTTTCCGACTTGAATATCTGTTCTTTGAACGTAAATCCAAGTGCCGTCAATACAA
>SKKO01000384.1 GCA_007123715.1 Balneolaceae bacterium
AAAAAATCGGATAGACTGAGATAATAACGGGCTCTTTCGGAAAGATTGGAATTTTCCGTAGATCTGTCTGCTCTTGTAAGCGTTTGCCGTGCAGTTACAAAATCTTTTTTGAAAATTGCAATCCTTCCTTCTGCATAATACGCATGTGCCTGTTATATTTCTTCAGAACTGTTTTTCATTTCCCGGAACCAATATTCGGCTCTATCTATGTCTTTATAAAAATCAATTGAAAGATCTATGATTCTTGAAAAAACCCTGTCAATGCGATCGTAATCAGGGGCCGTTTTTATAATCTGCTCATTTAAATGGTATGCTTTATTTTTGAGTTCATTGTATCTGTGCTCAGTTTCAAGATTATTTTGCCGGAGGTACTGAACCCATTGTATGTATACCATGGCAAGTTCTTCGCTGGCACGGTTGCGTACAGATTCACTGCTGTCATCGAGATAGTACTCATATGCCTGTACTGCAAGTTCAAACTGCCTTGCCGATAGAAACTGGTTCGCAAGTGAAAACAGCGAATAAATAGTATAACCGGTTCTGTTCTCATATTGTCTTGCCAGAACAAATGCCCGTTGATATTCCTCGGTTTCCAGAAGGAGCCAGGCTAAAAGCTGATAGAGCGGCGAATAAGCATTGTGGTTGATATCGAGATCCATCAATTGATCTTCAAGTTCAAATGCAGCAATCTGGTAAAGGTTATGGTCCCTCATCCTCAAAAAACGTTGTTGAACAAGGCTCATCTGATCTGGTGATTGAATGATAAGTCTGAAGTATTGATGTACCGAATCTTCAAACCTTCCCGCCTGCATATATGTATTGGCAAGTTCATTCAGAAAAAGGGTTTCATCTCTGAAAAATTCCTGTGCTGACCGGTATAGTTCAATGGCGGCATCATGTTCATTCCTTTCAAGCATAGATGAGCCAATTGTATAATATGCCTGGATATTACTTCGATTTTCATTCATCAGAGCCATCCACAATTGATAGGCATCATCTCTTTCGCCTTTCAGATGAAATATTTCTGCCAATCGAAGTGAAGACTGCAAACCGTATCTGTTATCGCGAATTTGTTCTCGGGTAATCCGTTCAGCTTCTTCAAACATTTTGAGATTGATAAGGCACTGGGTGTATTGATCAAAAAAAACGTACGAACGGGGATTGTCCCGGTAAAGTTCTTCAAAGATAGGTAATGCTTCCTCATATTTTTGCTGCTGCATCAAACGGTTGGCTTGTTGATACTCATTAATCTGGGCAGACGAGACGGAAACCAGAAATCCTGAAATGAGGAAGCTCAATAATAAATATTTCAATTTCATGAAGATGATTAATGCTGAAATAATTTCTTATGAATATATGGCATATGATTTCTAAGATGCATATAAAAACTGTTTAGGGGAAAACCAACAACATTATAGTAATCTCCGTTGATATTTTTTACGAATAATGATCCTGCATCGTCCTGAATACCATAAGATCCGGCTTTGTCAAATGGACTTCCACCTCGAATATATTGCTCAATTTCCGCTTCATTTAACGTTGAAAAAGTTACATTTGTTCTCTCGGTGAATGTAAAATCTTTTACGACGGTTCCTTTTTTATTCACCTCGGCGGTATAGACACCGGTGTATACCTGGTGTGTGCGACCGCTTAATAGTGAAAGCATGCTCCGTGCTTCGTCAGCATCTGTCGGTTTTCCTAAAATCTTTTTATCTATGACTACAATCGTGTCAGCAGCGATGACAAGTGACTGAGAATGGCGACTGGCAACGTCCAACCCTT
This sequence comes from Balneolaceae bacterium, assembly GCA_007123715.1. Classification (GTDB taxonomy): domain Bacteria; phylum Bacteroidota; class Rhodothermia; order Balneolales; family Balneolaceae; genus Rhodohalobacter. Next base: position 1,783 of record SKKO01000384.1, read on the forward strand.
TATCTTGGGCAAGCGTACAGACAATTTCTTCAGGGCTGCGGTTATTAGCAATTTCTTCATGAATACCAGAAGGGTCAATTTCAAAGTAAAGCCCGATCTGTCTCAGAAGTGCTGCCCGTCTCGCGCTGGCCGATGCAAGGATTATCTTCATAGATTTGCCCTGGTTTTGGTTAGATTTTTTCAGTTATCAAAGAATTGAATAACTTACGCATTCGCAGCAGTACATAAAACCCGTTAACCAATCCCAAAATCAGGAACATATATGCCGTTTAAAAATAAAACGAGAAAAAAGAAAGTCATAAAACCAATGCTTTTTACAGCGCTCAATTATAAACTAATGGGTTTGGGGGTGATATTTATACTGACAGGTTTCTCGATTATGCGCATTGAAAATGAAGTATATGGCATTATTTCACTATTTATTGCTCCCCCTATCATTCTGGCAGGATATATTGTGGTGATCTATGCAATATTAAAAAAAGATCATAAGACTGCGGATACTTCAGTAAAGCCATCAAACTGATTTGCTGTGTACCGTTTAACCAACTATGTTTTCGGCTTTGTAATCGTGTATCTCTTCATTCTTGAAGCAAAAATGAGTGATCACTCCCTTATTTTAATTGCATTAGCCTTGTCATCGATTGTCGCGTTTATTGCATTTCTATGGAAATGGATAACGCTTGATGCCATAAAAAGCGTTATCATTTTGGGGACAATCGTACTCGGTTTCAGTGGATGGTATCCTGCGTTCGCGCTCATCTTTTTTTTTGTAACAGGAAGCTTGTTTGCAAGGCGCAATATCCTGTTCCGGGAGTCGAATTCACTTAATTTTGTACCTGTTTTCCGTAATTACGGCCGAAGAGACGGGTACCAGGTTTGGGCAAATGGTTTTTGGCTTGCCCTATTTTGCCTGGGCTGGTTTTTAACCGGATCAAACGGTTTTTTTATTGCTGCATTTACTGCTATAGCTGCTGCAACGGCTGATACGTGGGCTACTGAAGTGGGCACATACAGACCGGGGAAAACAGTTAACATTCTTACTTTTCGCCCTGCAGAACCCGGCGAAGACGGTGGCATAAGCCTGAAGGGGAGTGTAGCGGCATTATCAGGGGCAGCACTGATTTCACTCTTTCTTTTGATGAGCGATACTGTATTACCTGAGTATGCTGCAATCATTGTTTTGATTTTTGGACTCACAGGTTGTTTCATTGATTCGTATCTGGGAGCAGTTTATCGTGCAAATAGCACGTCATTTAAAATCCCAAAAGATTTTAGTGATGGTGGAGAATCAGGATTTGCAAACAGTGTGATCAACTGGCTTTCCACGGGAATCAGCGGTATTCTTGCAATAATAATCACATATGTTTTCTATTGATGAAATGGTATAAGAGACTACACTGGCAAATTATTATCGGCCTGATTCTTGGTTTAATCTGGGGTTTACTGTCGGGCGTTTTGGGCGTATCGGAGTTTACATCAGGATACATCAGGCCGGTGGGCACGATATTCATTAACCTGCTCAAACTTATCGCAGTCCCGCTGGTACTCGCTTCGTTGGTTGTGGGTGTTTCAAGCCTGAACGATATGACGCGTTTATCCAAGATGGGAGGGAAGACTGTTGGCATCTATATGGTTACCACCATGTTTGCCATAACCATCGGTTTAACGGTTGTAAATATATTACAGCCCGGAGCCACACTTCCTGAAGAAACCCGGCGCGGGCTTATGGAGAGTTACAGTGAAAATGTGGAGGGACGTGATGCAGATGCTGAATTACTACAGGAACGAAATATGATGCAATATTTCGTTGACATCGTTCCGGAAAACTTCTTTCAGTCAGCAAGTAATAACTCCAATATGCTTCAGATTGTATTTGTTGCCATTCTGCTTGGAATTGGGCTTGTAAATATACCAGCTCAGAAAGGAGAGCCGCTTATTCACTTTTTTGAATCTTTAAATGATGTGATTATCAAAATTGTGGACCTAATCATGAAAACGGCACCCTATGGTGTATTTGCTCTGATGGCCGCCGTTATTGTAGACTTGACCGGTGATGATATGGGGCAGGCTCTTATATTACTGAGAGCTTTAGGGTGGTACTGTATCGCGGTAATCGTTGGGCTTATTTTGCATGTTTTAATTGTTTATTCCACCTTATTCAAATTATTCAGCAAGATGAAACTGAAAGACTTTTTCAAGGCGATTCGCCCTGCCATTTTACTTGGCTTCAGTACAAGCTCCAGCCTTGCCACTTTGCCCGTTACAATGGAAAGGGTAGAGAAAAATCTCGGAGTAAGTGAAGAAATTTCAAGTTTCGTATTGCCTGTTGGGGCAACCATTAATATGGATGGAACCAGCCTTTACCAGGCAATAGCAGCGGTATTTATTGCCCAGGCACTGGGAATGGAGCTAACCATTGCCCAGCAGTTAACCATCGTTCTTACTGCTACAGCAGCTTCTATTGGTGCTGCAGGCGTACCGGGTGCAGGTATTATCATGTTGGTAATCGTACTTCAGTCTGTACAGGTTCCAATCGAAGGAATTGCGTTAATTCTCGGTGTAGATCGTATTCTTGATATGGCAAGAACTGCTGTCAATGTAACTGGTGATGCTGCCGTTTCTGTGGTTGTGGCACATACAGAGAATATGCTTGGCCCCCTTCATTTTGATGATGATGATTGAAATGAAACTTTTTCATCAATTTTATGTTTTAATTGAGAGCTTTAAAACATTGTTGCACATTAAATAAAATAAGCAATACAGATTTTTCCATAGTATTTATGAAGTATATACTCTTTTTCATCCTGTTGTCATCATCATTCTTTTGTCATGCAGGTGCAACCCATCATAAAACTTCAGTATTATCAGACAATGCCGAGGCAGAATTTGAAGAGCAACTGATTCAGGGAATTGATGCATATTATCAAACAGACTGGAATACTGCCCGTGATATCTTTGCTGAGTTAAAAAAAAGCTTTCCCGACGATCCAAGACCCTATTTTTTTGAGTCGATGATGCCATTTCTCGAGTATTTTTTCGTTGAGCAGACTCCTGAATTGGCTGATGATTTTCTTTTCATTTCAGAAAGAGCAGTTGATCTGAGCCAAAAAAGATTGAATAGCCAGCCAAATGATACTACAATGGTTCTAATGCTAAGCGGATTACATGGATACAGAGGGCTGGTGGCTGCGGGTCAAAACCGCCACAGAGTGGCATTAAGCAGTGGTCTTACAGGTTTCAATTATACAAGAAAACTCCTCTCGATGGGATCTGACAGGCCTGAAGCACGAATTGGGCGCGGCATGTTTTATTACATGGTGGGAAGTATTCCGGCCGGTATGCGATGGGCAACGAATATGATTGGTATAAGGGCAGATATTGAGGACGGGTTCAGCGAACTCAAACAGGCTGCAGAAAGCGAAAGTTATGTTCGCAACGATGCTAAAATGATGCTGATGTACCTTTATTCTAAGGAAGAACGATATGAAGAAGCTCTGAATTACGCATTAATGTTAACAGATGCTTTACCCGACAATGTAATTTTCCTTTTTAAAAAAGCTGAAATTTATGAAAAGCTCAACAATAACCATTATGCGGCAGACGTATACAGACATATTATCGGAAAAAATAATAAATGCCTGCACAGCATTACAATAAAAAGCACTGAAAAACTCAAAGAAATTGAAAAAATTACGTCAAAAAGGTAGCATATAATTAAATAAATATTAATTTTTAAGTAGAAGTCAGAAACTACCTGTTCACTCCGTATAATTGCTTATGCAAAAAATGTTACGGTCTGTTTATACAACCTTTATATTGATTGCTCTTTACTTCTTTTGGGTAGGCAGCATATCTGTATTTGCTCAGATTGTTATTTCTGATGGAAATCCTATGGAAATCCGATTTACTGACGAAACAGGAATTCAGTCATCTTCAGCAAGGCATATCATTAACCTATCCGAAATCGGTAATATATTAAATGCCGAACCTGCAGAAGTTGCTGCCGATTGGAGATTATATAACCCGAATGATAACCATACTGCCAATTCCTTTATCCGGGATGAGAGGCAATTCGTTTCGATAGGATTTTTTGAATCAGAACGATACCGGCAGTCATTATTTGCGGCGTCTTTCAAAAATCTGAGCTCAAATAATTTGGGTGGCATGATGATCGCTTTTGACTTCGTTGCGCATGCCATGGAAATGCCGGCCAACAAGACATTGAGGCTGATGTTCAGGGTTAATGACGGGCAATGGCAATCCGCCGAGGGCGGCCTGCTGAATACAAACAGGATGAGAACTGATGAGCGTGAGTACAGTACAGTTTCGATTCAGATCAATCTGAATCAAATTTATCTGCGACATGAAGACGAGATACAATTCATGTGGACGGCTGATCAGTATGATGATGAAGACAGATTGCCTGTTTTTTTGCAGAGAATTGAAGTATTTCCCGAATTCAGCAGAATTGCTGAACTTGATCGGGGATCCGTCATCATCACAGAGATTATGCCTGGCACAACCGTGGATGGTACTGATTTTGAATACCTTGAAATTTATAATCCTGCCAATGAAGAAATTCAGCTAAAAGGTGTCGAAATTAAAACATCGGCCGGCAGTCATATCATTCAGCAGGATGTAACACTCCCTCCATACAGCCTTCTCGTTTTTTCCAATGTTGATATATCAGAAATTAACGGAATCCGGAACAGTTATTTTTACAATGGAAGTTTAATACCCGCATCAGGAGGACGAATAGAAATCATTCAGCAGAATGAAACCATAGCGGTTGCTACCTACGAATCATCAGAAAGAGGTAAATCTCTACAACTCAATGAAATGATTAATGCCTATGATGGATATACAAGTCTGACAAATCTTGTTACTTCAGAAGAATCTTTTTTCCCGGAACTAACCGGTTCACCAGGCTCTGCAGGCATAACGATTCCCGTATACCGAAGAACGCTGATACAAGAAGGATGGTATCTGTTGTCACCACCGGGAAAATTAAATTCAAGGCTCAGCCGTCATCCCTCACTTCAGTACTTTACTCTGAACGGCGATCCAATATCTCATGAATTAATTGAACCTTACACTCCATTTTTTGTATATAAAGATGATCGCGAACCTGTAACCATCTATGCGGAAGGTGTACAAAGAAGAAGATCAACCACAGTACCGTATATAGAATACACAATGGCTGACGGCATTCGGCTCATATCATCAATGTATCCATCACAGGACTTTGTTGACAGAGTTTTGAGAAATCACGGTTTAAATGTGCCGCCAATGATCAAGGCTTGGGATGAACGGGCACAATCATTTCGGCTGACGGACACAGAACGAGTAACTTTACTGGATTGGACCCCTTTTATTTTACCTGCTCAGTCAAATATAAATCCGGTGGGAAATACTGCAGGCAGGGGAGGTGCGTATGACCTTGCCAGAAATATTACTTTTTCGATGTTCGACGGTGAAGGCAATAATCGCCGATTGATAGACCATGCTATTCTTGGTTTTCTGCCAATGCAGGTTGACGTTGAACAGAATCGATTTGATTTGCCGAAAATATTGCCTTCCTACCGGTCTCCGTCAAACAGACTGATGGATTTGCCTTTTATGTATCTGTCATCGCCTGAATCGGCAGAGCCGAATAATTCGTTTATACACCTTCCCTTTGAAATTGATAGTGAATTTAGTGTTGGGCTCGGATATCAGATGACAGCTCTACAAACCTCCGGCCAGGCAGTATTGGAATGGCGTATTAACACGGATATACCTGATGAATGGATCATTGAACTTAAAGACAATCAAACTGGCCTCACGGTCAATATGCGTGAAGAAAATAATCTTCGTTTCAGGTACACAGTAAATCAAAAACTGCCGGAACAGGATGACAGACATGTCAGACTGACAAGGGCGCTTGTTACTGATAGAAACAGATTTAGTATTGATATCAAACCGTTTGTAACCATTGAAGAAATTGTTGAAGAAATAAGGCCCGGAAATGTTGAATTAAGGCAGAACTATCCCAACCCGTTTAACCCGGCCACCAATATCACTTTTTATCTTCCGGAGGAACGAACTGTACGCGTGGGTATATATAATATCGTTGGCCAGCAGGTAGCTATGCTGATCGATGATAATCTGCAGGCCGGTGAGCATTCAGTTTCATGGGACGCCTCTAATAATCCGAGCGGCATTTATATTGTTCAGCTTGAAACAGGAAACCGCATTCTGACAAGGAAAATTACTTTAATTAAATAATTGTTTTTATCGGCTGGTAAAAGCTATGATTCATAATTATATACAAATACATATACTATATCGACAACATGCAGTTTAAAACGGCACAGGGAGCAGACGTACCGGAAATAGGACTTGGTACTTACACATTGATCGGAAAAGAGTGTAAAAAAACAGTATTAAATGCCCTTGAAATTGGATACAGGCACATAGATACTGCACAAATTTATCAAAACGAGAGAGAAATTGGAGAAGCTCTTTACACATCCGGAATTGAAAGGGAAGAAATTTTTTTAACTACCAAAGTTTGGTATACAAATCTTGAGCATGATGCTGTGTTGCAGTCCGTGGAGGATAGCCTCAGGTATCTTAAAACTCCGTACGTGGATTTATTGCTGATACACTGGCCAAACAAGCAATATTCACTTGTACAAACGTTTGAAGCATTGCTTACACTCAAGGATCAGGGGAAGGTATTAAACATCGGAGTCAGCAATTTTCCTCCCGGTTTGACCAGGTATGTTATAGAAGATTTGAGAATTCCGGTCTTTACTAATCAGGTTGAATTTCATCCATTTCTTGGCCAGTTCGATTTATTGGATCTTACTTATGATAATGATTTTTTACTGACCGCATACAGCCCATTGGCGAAAGGTGATGTTTTTCTGAATGAAACACTGAATAGAATTGCTGCAGAGTATGGAAAAACTGCAGGCCAAATTGCATTGAGATGGTTAATAGAACAGGAAAATGTAATCGCGATACCCAAAGCAACTACTGCAGAACATTTGAGAGAAAATATCGATCTGTATGATTTCGAACTGTCTGATGAGCATTTCGATGAAATCGACCAGCTTGATAAAACCAGAAGAATATCGAACCCCTCGTTTGCACCAGACTGGGATTACTGAGTTATTAGAACGTAAGTAAGGCGGTAAAATAAATCGGTAGGGAACGTTTTTTGCAATCTTATCCTTGGCTATTCTAACATTAGCAACCTGTGATTAATGATCACTGAAAATCAGAACAGCAAAAAACATGCTACAAAAATCTGACTACTTTATTCTAAGTGCTGCACTTTTATCGATGATACTTTCAATCTATCTTTGGTTTGGTATTGACCCTGATGCCGGCTTGTTTGTTGGGATATGGGTTCCTTCAATCCTTGGCTTTGGTGCGTATTTCAAAATACTGAAATACAGGAGCAGGCCATGAGTGTACACTATATTTTTACTTCGGGAATTATTGTGGTAGTTCTTTTTCTTATCGGACTAGTTTTTACATTTAAAGAATTCCGGGAAATGAATAAAAATCCACATAATTATCGGAACAACAGGAATGATGATCCGGAAATTATCCATAAGGAATAGCTGATTCTTTATTAGTGTTCAAACACTTTCATGGAAAGTGACCTAAAAATTTTGTGGGTGATTCTGAAAAATTCACTGGTGGCCACTCATATCGCCAAAGCTGCCCTCACTTATTCTGTTAATCTGTTATTCTGGGGCTTTCCTAGCCGGAGAAGCTCTCTGGCCTACTTTAACGCCCAG
>SKKO01000101.1 GCA_007123715.1 Balneolaceae bacterium
CAAACATTTTTAGGAAATGTGATGAAGCTTGATTCTATCGACCGTATGTTCGGTTTTTTTTTTTTTTTCGTAAAAAAGTTGAGCCAAAAATATGATACTATTATTGTTAGCGGTGATTGGCTCAAGAACAGGCTAACGCTTTTTGAAGTCAATAATCCGGTTTCAGTACCTTTTGGCATTGATAAAACAGCCTTCTCACCTGAGAACCGCGATTGTGTCCTCCGTTCAAATTTGCTTGCTGAATTAGGATTGCCGGATGATGCACACCTTTTTATCAGTGTGGGGAGATATCATCCTGAAAAAAGACTGAGTACGATCATCAAGGGTTTTACGGAGGCTTCACGGCATAAACCGATGGGTTTATTGATGTATGGAAGCGGTCCATTGCAAAAATGGATTGAGAGAAAGGCATTAAATGTTGTAAACCTAAAATTGATGGGATTTACTGCAAACAGAGAGGAATTAAGTAATATCCTGGCGAGCTGCGACTACTTTGTTCATGGCTCTGCCGCCGAAACATTCGGAATTGCAGTGGCTGAAGCTATCTGCAGCGGGCTGCCTATTGTAGTCCCTAAATCAGGCGGAGCTGTTGAATTTGCCAATCCCTTATATTCCGAAGTATACAATACCGGAGATAGCACCAGCCTTGCCAACGCTCTGCTCTCTATTACAGCCAGAAATCGCGAAGAGATGGCCGGTTGTTGCCAAGAGGCTTCTGTGTCTGCAGTTCGTACAATTGACGAACATTTTGATGAGCTCTTTTCATATTATCAAAGCCTTTTTGAAGAAAAGAGTAACGAGGTTATTTTAACCTGAGTTAGAATGAAAGTATCAATTTTGATGCTGCCGCCACAAAATTAAAGGAATATATCTAAAAAAAAGTGCAGGGACGGAGGAATGAAGCCCGAAGACCGCTTTTTCTCAACCAGAGTATTTTCTTTTATACCCGGATTTTCAGGAGTTAGCACATGCGCCTAACTCGGATTACATTTCCCGCCTATTTACCCGAATGAGGTTACTCATCAATTTGAGGGGAGAGATGTTTTAGAACGAATTCTCATTAGGCCTGTCGATAAAGGAATTTTCAGTTCTAATATTCAAACTTACTTATCTTGAAAAGAGTACCCTTACCATTTTATTGTATATGTGTACATCTGCCGGAGATTTTAAAATTGTGATTCATTAAACAGGTCAATCTTTTAATGAAAGTGCGTTTGCTGTTAACCGTTAACAAAATCACGAGGTTCACTCATGCAAACTCCAAAAATTCTTATCCGAATACTTTTTTTGAGTCTGTTTTCTGGTTTTTTAACAGTATCCCTTTTAGCCCAAAATCCAGGCGAGTCTTGTGATCCGGATCAAAGCAACGGGTATACTGTACGCTTTGAGTCATTTACAGGAACTGTAGATATTATTGATGTGAATGGCAGTCGTCTATCAGCAGCTCAGGGGGCTGTTATTCAGCCAGGTTCAACCATCCAAACGGGCACCGGTGCAAGTTCAGTACTGATTGTTGAAGACGGTACTCAGGAACGTAACAGCCGCTTGTTGTTGCGCGAAGCATCGGAGGTAAATGTTAAAGGAGGCCTCTATTGCAGTGATTTGCGGCCAATAGCTGACGACGGCAGATGGAGTTCCCGTGAAGTTGAGATAGATTTATTGACCGGGTCCATCCGTTTTGAGATTGCTGAACCGGTTAGCTATTCGTTTAATGCATTAATCAGGACCAACAATGCTGTTGCGACCATGCAAAGAAATCGTCACGAGCTTGTTGTGATTGAAGTGACTTCCGGAGGTATCGGTGCAAGATCTCTTGTTCCAGTTATGGAACACCCGGTGATTCAAAGACATATTTCAGGAATGTTGCTTGGAAGAAGCTTAAATGACTTGAGCCCAAAAGACAGGCGGGCGGTTCAACAACATGCGGTAATCACTGCTATGTCTATGGGATACCTGGACATTGAAGCTGAAGGCTACCTAACTCACCCGCAGGTAGGGCCAATGATACAAATGATGACGAGAGGCCGCAGTTTCGATGAGTTGGATAAGCAGGAAAAAGAGATGATTGCACAGGCAGCCGGTGCAATTTTAGTGGATAGCGGTCACATCAATCCGGATGAGGTGATGATTCACAATGAGCCGGATGAGCGATCCGTTTTCCATGTTCATTCAGGAAGATTCCGGCTTTATAATTCACATCTTGGTTACCGGCGGGACAGGGTAGTCATAACAGAAACCGGTACGGTTTTTGAAGTTCATGGTTATGATTTACCCAAACCAGTATTATGAGAATTAATGTGTATTCAGCCTGTTTCTTTGGTTATAAGGATCGGAATGCCATATTTTTACACAAGTATAAAGACTTCACCTGATAAAAATCAGATATAGCTGCTGAACTTTAATAAATCTAACATAATTGATTAATTCGCGTAAAATCTTATACTTTACATAATAGTATAATTAATTTGTAAGGCGTTAGCCAGTTGAGATTTTTGGCAGTTTCGGGCATTAAAAGTGCTTTTTGCACTTTGTAAATTCAATATTTGTTTTACTCCAAACTGTAAAAAAAATGAGGGAAATGTGATTTATTTTGCAATATATATCATGATCTCTGCCGCTCTCATTTACATCCAGTCAGAAAACCTTCATGGTAACAAAACAGAACTTACAAGCAATTTGAATAGTATTGAAAGAATTGCAAAGTCTGATTCAATTGCACTTAAAAAGATCAACTTATCACAATCGATCGCTTCTGAAGATCAGGAAACCGCCCTTGATTATTTAAATGTAGCTATTAAGGCTGCTGAATCCGATTCAATGATTGCTTTAGTGTGGGACCGGAAGGGTAGACTGCATTTTTCAGTGGGTTTTTTTGTATTGGCTGAAGAAGCGTTCAGTCAGGCAAAATATTATTTTGAGATGGCAGGTCAGTTAAAAAATGCAGCATCGGCCAACAATCGAATCGGGGTCTCATTACTCAGACAAAAGAAACATCGGGAAGCGCTCGAAATATTTATGGAGAGCGCAGCATACTTTGAAAGTATCGGGGATGAGGTCAATCTTGCTATGTGTCATACAAATATGGCGGGTGTTTTTGCAGATTCAGGCGATCATTTGCGTGCTGTGGAATATAACGAAATGGCATTACCGGTTTTCCGAAAATTCAGTATATCACAATATGAAATCATTACTATTACAAATCTTGCCGGACAGTATCTAAAACTGAATGATCTGGATAAATCACTATACTATAATAAAATAGCAGAAGCATTAGGAGAAGAACTAAATGATAAGTATGCATTAGGGATTATTTATAATAATCTGGGACAGTTTGCCTTTTCTAATGGAAAGTATGAATCTGCATTGCGGTATTATGAAAAATCTCTGGAAAATAAAATGATAACCGGATTAGCTTTTGACCTCATACCTACATACAATAATCTTGGTCAGGTTCATATACTATTGGAGCAACCAGATGAAGCAATCAGGTATTTACATAAAGGGCTTTCGTTAACTTCTTCTGAAGATCGATGGCCATTGCTGGCTAATCTATCAAAAGCTCACTTTGCGGTCGGGCAATTGGACTCTGCAAACCTTTATTTCGACCAAACGATGGCCGCAAAGGATAGTATTTTTTCTATAGAGCGCCAAAAGGTGATTGATGAATTGCGTACAATTTATGAAAAAGATAGAATGGAATTAGAAATTGCCCGTCTGAATTCACTTCAATACCAAAACCGTCTTATATTTTATGGAGTTTCAGCTTTACTGGTGTCATCGCTTATTATAACGTTGCTTTTTTTAAAGAATACAAAGAAAAAAAGACGGATTTCTGAGCAAAATGAAAAATTGGAAAAACAAAGAATGGATCAGCTGATGCTAGAACAGGAGTGGCTTGGCATAAAGGCGATGATGACCGGCAGGGAATATGAACGCGAAAAAATTTCAGAAGAGCTTCACGATCAGGTTGGTAGTCTATTGGCCACCCTAAAACTGTATCTGGATAGTCTCGGTATGAATGGCCATCCAAAAGAATTTAAAAAACTCCATGAGAGAGCGAACCACATACTTAATTTGACGTATGATCATGTCCGTGAAATGGCGCACAGTAAAAGAACAGGTGTACTTATTCGTGAAGGTTTAATACCGGCAATTGAGGCAATGGCTGAAAATATTTCCTTGGCAAGAAACATGCAAATTCATGTCAAAGGTACAGATCAGGAAAACAGGCTGCAACCTGAATTAGAAACGGGTATATTTAAATCTGTTCAGGAACTGTTATCAAATGCTATCAAACATTCCGGTGCGGATCTTGTAGAGGTATATATCAGTCAGAATGATAATCTGCTCAGTATTACGGTTCGTGATAACGGTCAGGGATTTGATCCTGAGAATACCCCTTGGGGGCAGGGTTTCAAAACGATTTGGCAGCGTATGCAAGATTATAACGGTGATTTTGACATAAAGAGCTCACTGAGTACAGGAACTTCTGTATTTTTGTATGTACCACTTTCCTGACATATCTGTTCAGGAGAATGCAGTTTATCAGGTGCTTTCATAATAATGTTATACATCGAGATAAATGGTTGAACCGGTCAGTTCCATTCTTTAGCATGAAACCGCCCGTTTGTAAACTTGAGAGATTCCAATGAACCGTTGTCATAGCTTAATTTTGCCTCAAATTCAAACGTTCCTTTCAAACTTTCCGCAGTTATTTCTGTAATAACCAGCGTTCCTGAGCTATTATCAGGCCCTACCCAATCTGTACAGTATAGTATGGATTCATCTTCAAGGCTCTGGAAAACCCCGTAAACATATTCCGGATTTCCGGATAATTGCCCAACTTTGAAAGTTCCGGCAACTGGAAGTGCATTGCCTTCATATGCCATCGAGAATTCAAGATCAAAATAGTCACCTGACTCTTGGGTAATGTACATCGTAAGAAATACGATACCGTCGTGCACTATGTAATAAAAATCTGCCAATCCGGTAACATTTTTATTTATTGCACCAGTCAGTGAATACGCACCAGTTCCGGGTTGTACTTCAATCAAAGTTTCATCATTTTTTTCCTCATCCTCAACTGCACTGGTGCTGTCGGAACAAGATTGTATGCTCAAGACTAATACCGTAATAAAAAGTAATAAAATAATATTTTTCATTTTCTTGTGGTTTAGCATTCGATTTAGAATATCTGTTCAAATCTATCTTTAACCGGAAATCTTGCTTGTCATAAGATGAAGCATCGCTTTGCTTCTATATTAAAAATAATCAGGAGTAGCCATTTATTTAATACCTACGAATAGGTATTTGAACTTTTCTACGATTCAGTTTAATTACTTGTAAGGACGGTATGATATCAACAAAATCATGAGTCAAATGAAAATCATTCTCTTCCTCATAATATCTCTATTCTGGCTCATAAATGATTTGCACGCTTCCAATTCCGATGATATTCAAGATCTTTTACAAGAAATAAATCAATTAAGAATAGATATTCAAAGAACTACCGCCTCTTTTCTGTTGATTGCCGGTCAGTTTGAAAATGATTCGGAAGAATTTATTGATCAATTGTATATACGAATTACCAGCCGGACTGCTGATATAAGAGAGACTAATTTATTAACTTCTGCGGTACTTGCCGTTACATATACAGATGAGGAGTATCTTATAGAAGAGGAAAGAGGCGACTGGTTCAATGTGATAATGCGGGACGGCCGACAAGGATGGATTTACAAAGATGATGGTCAAATTTCAGGAGTAAATAAATCAGTCCAAAAAGACGGTACTAATAAATTATCATCTGATGATGAGGTAAGAAAGTTATTTGAATCACTATATAATGATATTTCAAATAAGAATGTAACAGCAGGTAAGTTTTTTGTCGATTTTGAAGTTTTTTATGAATCAATGACTAGCAGGGAGCGTGATGCAAATGTCATCTTGATTGAATCATATCATTCAGAAAAAGAGAAAATACACAGTTCATATGCATACGCTACTCATTATTACAGAAAGTTAAGTTCGGCTCAACAGGTACCTGTAGTTCATACTACTAAACAGCCTCTTCACTTTAATGGAACACTTTTTGCGAGCCTTGGATCTTCATCATATGAAGCGGCAGGAAAACAGACAGCTACATCACGTACACTAAATCTTGCTGGAAATGTGATCATCAATCCACAAACAAATGTAAATGTAAACCTGAATCATAGCCTCGATGTAGTCCAAACACCTTACACTGCTAATAATGTAAATCTCCAATTATTTCACAGCCGTTCAGAGCTTACACGTATAAGAGCCAACCTTCTTTACAATTCGTATAATGATGAACAATTCCGCAGAAATAACTTTAAGAATGTTGTAGCGGGATTTAATCTGGAGCACGAACTGCGTACTGATATCCGTTTTTTTGGTGACATCCAGGCAAATTCAAAATCGTTTGAAGCAGAGGGCGGAAATGAATTTCAGGGCGCCGGCTTCAATTCAGGTCTGATCTACCACGGACAAAACAGGCAGGCTGATATTGGAATCAGGGGAAGATTGCAAAGCAGTGATATCAGTTTTCTTGACTATACACGAATTAATCCGGTTATCAGGATTCGTTTTCTGACGAAAAATGGCAGTTTTTCAATCAGAGGTGAGGGGGAAAAACTCAATTATGCTCGTGAAGCTGAAGGAAACAATCATAACCTTGGAATCGCCGATCTGGAATGGATTCAATCAGCGCGTGTGAGCACGCTGAGGTTTATGGTAAGGCAGTATCCGAATAACCCCGATTTTGATCAAATGCGTTTTAGGTTTCAAAATCAATGGAGGAGATCTTCGGCAGGAGTATTTAGACGGACATCATTATCAGTTCAATATGTATATCATACCGGGGAAGGAACACGGCTATCAGATTATCTTGATCTAAGAGCTGACAGAAGCATTGTGAATGAAAACATATTTTTTGATCTGAACCTTTTTGGCAGGTATTGGGATGATAAAGACCGGCTGCATCGTATCGATTTCTTCAGCCGGTTCGGTTATAAATTTCAAAAGTTTGAAATAGGCCCGGTGATTGGAGCCCAATTTCTCCTGGATCCGAATGATATTACGATTGAAAGAAATGGAAACAGCTTGCGTGCAGGAATCGAAGGACGTGTACATACAGTTATTCAAAAAGCAACCCTGTATGGTACTTTCAGGTATCAAAAATCCTACGTGTACAGCAATAAGATCAGTATAGATACCAGTACCGGACTCATTACTGAAGGTGAAATAAAAACCCGGATGCCTTCTACAATACAATTCAGTGCAGGGGTTCACATACCTTTAGGGGAGTTATTTTTACTGAGAGCAGATTTAAGTTATTACAGTATTGACCTGGATGTTTCTGAAGAGATAAGCATTAATCCGGTTGATTCACGAAGTGGCCTGCGCTTAACGGGTGGAATCCAGTACCGGTTTAATCAACAACAGTTTAGGAGGTGAGACAGATGGGAAATAGAATCAATCATAGTAAATTCCTGCCAGACAGACTTCCGGCTGTTTCAATCAGATGCAGATTTTGTCGGTCGAAGCCGGTTCCGATCCTGTTCATATTTCTGATTCTGATCTTCTTTACGGGTATGAATTATCAAAATCGGGTATATGCACAAACACCGGCAGAGGCATTAGAGGAAGCCCAACAAATTCTTAATGATTTCGGCGGTAGCATTGGAGAATGGAACAGCCGGATAGCAACGACCGAGGGGTACTATAATCAATTCAGGGATTGCATGTCCGGACGGGGTGATACAGGACGTGAATGCCAGCAATATATTGACCTGCTGTATGAATCTGTAGGAATTGAAGCGCATGATGCTGTAATGGATATGGAAATGTCGATGGAGGAAATTCTCTACAATTTTGAATCGAGCAGAGCATTTCAGATGCTTGGTGATGCCAAAAAAGGGTTCAGCGATGCAGCGGCTATAATCGGCAATGCCAAAAACGTGATTGACTTTGTAGAACAGTTCCAAAAATATAACCCGGAAGGAGCCAGGGGAGATCCCACCCGCGGTCTGCTTATGATTGGGGAGGCCATCGGAGGAGCAGCCGGTAAACTGCCCTATCCAATGAATAGAATCTTCGAAGGCTATGCAGAGTCGGTAAAAGTTATCGCCGGAAGACTGGTTGAGCTGCAGGGAAAAATTGAAGATGCCCGTCAGGGAAATCTCGGAGGCGGATGGAGTTCTTATGCCAATGCACAAGGCTATTTTGAAAGAAATTTTGAAAAGGGCGGCGGATATGCTACAGAGTTCTTTGATGTTACGTCACGGTTTCCGCTTCTTGGTTCAGATGTACAGGTATTTCAGAACTTTGTCAGCTTATCCATGGACTATTATGTCTACGACAGATCCTTTGGAAGAGAAAGAGGCTGGATTGTAATACCACTTTTTCAAACGGTTTATCATTATTTTGATGCGATGCCAGCCCAATACCGGGGTGCAATTTCGTCTGGTTACCGTGCGGAACTGTTGGTGTCTCAGGCAAGATCTAATCCCGGAATCTTTATAGATCAAGCTAAACAGCACTTCCGGCAGTTTAGAGAAGCTGAAAGATATTACATTCATCAACGTCTTCTTGAGGAAATGGAACTTTGGGATACTATGAGATCACTTATTTCTGACGGAGAGGATTCATTTGTGGGACTATGGCTCTTTTCGTCTGAGAAGCACAATGAAATTCGAAGGATTTTGGATGTACTCACGCAATATGTATACGCAGAAGGAACTGTGATGCGTGAAACACCAACCGGTCGGGAACTAGCGCCTAATGTATCTGTTGAACTTGACGTGGAAGGCGGAGGATTAGGCCAGGCTGCATCCGATGCAAACGGAGCTTATTTTGTTTTTACGCGGGGCCAGCTGGATTCAAGATTTACAATACGCGCAGGCCGGGGTGAGGAGTTATTCGAAGATACAGGGATATTTTACCAGCAAGGTTTTAATAACTGGGTGCTGGTATTAAAAAATGTCGAAAAAACTCCAATCAGTCTGTCTCTTGTACCGGAAGACGCTACACTCAAAATAGGTGAAATGAGAAGCTTTACCGCTACTGCCTTATTCGAAGATCAAACTACAATGGATGTTACAGCGAATGAAGGAACCTATTGGAGTGCAGGAAGCTCAGTATTTACGGCAACTGAAGCCGGGGAATACATTGTAACCGTTTCATATATGGGGCTTACTGCAGAGGCTACTGTAACTGTTGAAGAAGCCGAAAAAGAAGAGCCGGTATGCGATGAGGTTACCGAAGTTTGGGATGAAGAACTTGGAAGATGCCGGTGCAATACTGAAGAAGGTTATGAATTGAGTGAAGAACTCAAAAGGTGTATTAGTATAAAAGATGCAATAGAAGAAGTAAGTGAGGGAAATGGCTATTTGTGTGATGAGGATGCCATAGCTGCAAGATTATCCCGCCTTCAGGAAATAGCCGCAACAGGAAACAGAATCAGCGCCAATTTCCAGAATACATTAAACAAATTTTATAAGGAGGTAAATGACC
>SKKO01000200.1 GCA_007123715.1 Balneolaceae bacterium
GGATGGCTGGCCGGATATTTGGTTACCTGGCTGTCTCCGGCAAGAGCGAGGCTTCTTTTGATGAGATCAGGGAGGCACTCAATGCCAGTAAGGGAAGTATCAGCGGCACCACAAAGCAGCTGACAAATGCCGGGCTTGTGCAGCCGATATCGTTGTCCGGTGACCGCAAAACCTACTACAGGTTGAATAAAGTAGCAGTGGGCCAGTTGCTAAAGGCCCGGGTTCAGCTGTTTAACACATTTGCCGACTTGCTTTCCAAAGGAAGGGAGTTGAAAACAAGCGAAGATGACGTGTCGGAATGGCTGAAAGAAGTCTCAGCTTTTTATACCTGGCTTGGCGATGAGATCAATTCAGTTATAGAGAAATGGGAAAATGTTAAAGATGACATCATGAAATCATGACAACACAATCACACAGAAGGAGAAATCAATCAGGTTCAGCAATTTCGCACATTCAACAGTTTTTTCAGGATCTGGATTATAGAATCGAAGCGTGGGTCCGCCATTTCATCAGGCAAATTGAAAAAACCTATCACAGCTAAATATTGACCAATAATTATAATGGGATGAATTTAATGCAAGTATTACGCTTAAAAATGATTGTGGCTGCATGTGTGCTTTTGATGGGTTATAAGCCCGTCTATGCGCAGAATGCGGCCGAAATTCTTGACAGAATGGAGCAGGTAATGAGGGGTGATTCGGGCTACTCCGAAATGAAAATGAAAATTGTTCGCCCCCGGTATGAACGTGAAATTTCGATGCGTTCGTGGCATATGGGAACAGATTATTCACTCGTACTCATAACTGCACCGGCACGGGACGAAGGGATTGCCTATCTGATGCGCGAAAACGATATCTGGAATTATGATCCGAGAATAGACCGCACAACCCGCCTTCCATCCTCCATGATGGCACAATCATGGATGGGATCGGATTTTACCAATGATGACCTTGTCCGCGACACAGACATCAACCGGGATTATGAGCATACCATCCTGAGAACCGAGGAGCTTGAAGGCAGAGAAAGTTATGTGATTGAATTGATCCCTAAACCGGGAACACCGATCGTTTGGGGTAAAGTTTTAATCTGGGTTGGAACAGGCGATTATTTGCAGCTTCGGGTTGAAAATTACGACCAGCGTTTTGAACTGGTGAATACCATGCAGCTGGATCAGATTACTGAGATGGGTGGCCGTGTTATCCCCACACGTTTTACCATAACACCTGCCGGTAAGGAAAATGAACAAACCGTTCTTGTTTATGAAGCCATGGATTTCAACATAGACATTGATGAGAGTTTCTTCTCAAGAGCGAATATGCAGCGGGTGAGATAAGCGGTTTGTTTTCCGCACGCTAAGGCAAATGATGATGCCATATATAAATGAATGGGATATGCTATGAAAACCTATTTAAAACTTGCATGGAGAAATATCTGGAGAAATAAACGCAGGACAATGATTACAATTTCTGCCATTGTCTTTGCAGTGATGATTGCCATTATCATGCAATCCGTTAACAGAGGCAGCTATGAAGTGATGATTGACCGGATGGTGAGTTTCAATACAGGTTATGTTCAAATTCAGGATTACCGGTACAAAGAAGAATCTTCACTGGACAACAGCTTTCGGTACGATGATGAACTCCGGGAGAAGGTTCTTAACTCTGATTCAAGAATCGATCATATTGCACCGAGAATAGAGACGTTCATGCTGGCAGCAAATCATATGTCGACGCGGGGTTCAATTGTATTTGGCAAGAATCCGGAGAAAGAAAAACAGTTCAATGATATTGAAAACTACCTTACGGAAGGCAGATTGTTCGAGATGAATGAAGAGTCTGCCGTGATTGCAAGGGGTCTTGCAAACAGGCTGCAGCTTAGCGTTTCCGATACCCTGGTACTGATCGGGCAGGGTCGTTTCGGGATGTCGGCAAGCGGCTTGTTTGAAATCGTGGGGATCCTGGATCATCCGGTACGCCAGCTGAATGATAACGGCGTGTTTATGGCACTTGATACAGCTCAGTATCTGTTGTCGGCCGACGGATACATTACCGGCCTTATTATTGCGCCCAGGCAGGAAAGACAGACAACGGCTGTGGCCTCCTCACTCACGGATGATTTGGATGGAATGGAACTCGCGGTATATACATGGCCGGAATTATTACCCGAATTACTCGAACTGATGGAAATGGATCTGGCCACACCCCGCCTGTTAACCTTTGTTCTTTATGTGGTTATTGGATTTGGTTTTCTCGGAACAATTCTGACAATGACTCTCGAACGCATGAAGGAATTCGGTATTCTGCTCTCGGTTGGCATGCAGAGGCTTAAACTGGCGATGGTGCTTTTTATTGAGATGCTGTTTATCAGCATTCTTGGAGTTGTGATCGGTATGGCTGCAGCGTGGCTTATACTTGTATTGATTGACCCGATTGTGCTTACAGGTGATGCAGCCCAGGCAGTGATCGACATGGGATATGATCCGATTATACCGATGTCATTTGCAGCGGATCAATTTTACAGGCAGGGCTTATTTGTATTTCTGATAGCGGTTGCAGTATTCATTTTTCCGCTGCTCAAAATCTCAAGGCTCAATATTCTTGATGCTGCCAGGGCATGATGACATTGAAAGAGTTATCCATAACAATTTTAAAAATATCCTGAACATGAAAACTTTATTAACCATAGCCTGGCGAAATATCTGGCGACATCCCGCAAGAAGCGGGGTGCTGCTTGCAGCTATCGTCGCAGGCCTTTGGGCCGGGGTAGTAACGGTGGGCATTATCAACGGGTTGTTGCAGCAGCGCATTGACTATATGATTGAAAGTGAAATTACACATGCACAAATCCATCATCCGGAGTTTTTAGCAGAAGGGTATTCCTGGCTCCATATACCCCATCATGATGAAATCATAAACTGGCTGGAAAACGATTCAAGGGTAGTAAATTACACCTCAAGAACCATTACTGACGGAATGCTGCAATCGCCTGTTAAAACCTCCGGAGTGCGAATCCGTGGTATAGATGCGGAAACGGAAAGGCAAACTACCACCTTTCACGAAAACCTGATTGAAGGGGAATACCTCGATTCAGATGTTCCCTCAGCTATCATCATCGGAGCTGAACTGGCCGCGGAGCACAATATGGAAACAGGCAACCGTGTGGTGCTTACGTTTGAAGATATCAATAATGAACTTACTTCAGGATCATTTCATATAGTTGGCATATTCCGGTCGGCATCGGTTGAGTATGACAGGCGAAATGTATTCGTTCGTTCAGATGAATTTATTGAGCTTTTGGGTGATCAGCCGGTTTTTCATGAGATTGGCATCATGCTTGGGCATGAAGAACAAGCAGGGGAAGTTACAGCAGATCTCAACAGCCGGTTTGCAGGGATAACTGCACAAACGTGGCGCCAGCTTTCCCCGGAACTCAGTATGCTTGTGGAACTGGGCGGGGTGATGGTTATTATTATCACCATGATCATTATGGCAGCACTGGCTTTCGGAATCCTGAACACGATGCTGATGGCTCTGTTTGAGAGAATGAGGGAAATTGGGATGCTTATTTCTATCGGAATGAGCAAAATCCGGGTATTCAGCACCATCATGTTCGAATCGGTGATGCTTACGCTAACAGGCACCGTGGCAGGTTTTGTACTGGCCTGGGGCACCATTCGCTATCTGAGCGGTTCAGGACTGAATCTCGAAATGTTCGCAGATGGGGCTGCCCAGCTTGGATGGGACCATGTTATTTATCCAGAACTTACACCCGGCGAGTATGTGATCATTTTGTCCGTAGTAATACTGATCACGCTTATGGCATCGGTTTATCCTGCCATTAAAGGCATCCGTATCAATCCGCTTGAAGCGGCTAAAAACACCTGAAAATCAGAAAATAAGTGAGAAGAGTATGGCAATCGTTCAAACCAAAAATTTATCAAAAGTTTACAATCCGGATACCGTTCCGGTTCACGCACTTCGTGATGTTTCCATATCAATAGAAAAAGGTGAATTCACAAGTATCGTGGGGCCTTCCGGTTCCGGTAAAACAACCTTGCTGAATATGCTTGGCGGGCTTGATAAACCGTCATCCGGTTCTGTATGGGTGAACGGAAAAGAGATCACCAGCATGAAGGAGAGTGACCTGATTGATTTCCGATTGTATAACATCGGGTTTGTTTTTCAGCATTATAATTTAATTCCCGTTTTTACCGCGCATGAGAATGTTTCTTTCATCATGCTTCTGCAGAATCGAAGTAAAAAAGAGATCAAAGAGCGTGCAGACGAGCTTTTGGAGGAAGTAGGCCTTGGCGACCGGAAAAACGCGCGCCCGGTTGAGATGTCGGGCGGACAGCAGCAGCGCGTGGCTGTGGCCCGGGCACTGGCGTCAGAGCCAAAATTTATCCTGGCAGATGAGCCCACAGCGAATCTTGATTCAACATCTGCCATGAACCTGCTCGACATTATGAGCAGGATGAACCGGGAACAGAATGTAACGTTTGTATTTTCCACACACGATCAGCGGGTGATTGACCGTGCCCGCAGAGTAATAACCATGGTTGACGGGGCAATCCATAAAGATGAGTACCAGAATGTGGAAGAGACGAAAACAGGATAACCTGAAAATGATTTTATTGTTGGCATTCACGGCTTTTTTGATGCTGTCAATTCCTGCTGAAATGAATGCTCAGCGGGGAGACAGTTTCTGGTTCAGGGGATATGTACAGGCCAATCCGGTACGGATCTCAGCTGAACTGCCCGAACCTTTTGGCGATCAGGTATGGATGGAATACAGGATACAAAACCGGTTGAACTTTACCTGGTATACCACGCAAAACCTCACTTTTCACTGGCAAATGAGAACCCGGTTCTTTAGCGGAGATCTTGTAAGAGATTTTCAGGAATATGGCGATGGTATAGACTATGATGACGGGCTTGTTAACCTTTCATGGATGATTGCCCGAGAGAATAACTGGCTGCTGCACTACATCCCCGACCGCCTTTACGCCGAGTGGGATGAGGGTGACTGGAATGTACGGGTTGGCCGGCAGAGGGTTAACTGGGGGGTAACCATGGTCACCAATCCGAATGATATTTTTAACATCTACTCCTATTATGATTTTGACTACCCGGAGCGTCCGGGAAGCGATGCCATTCGGGTACAGCGCCACATCGGGTTTGCGTCCAGATTCGAGATCGCCGTAAGTCCGGCCCGTGAGCTTGAAAACAGTGTTGCTGCGGCACTTTATGCATTTGACCTTCGGGGATATGATGTACAATTTATCGGTGGCTATTACCGGGAAAGGCTTGCTTTGGGCGGGGGCTGGGCAGGTGATTACAGAGGGGCAGGGCTCAAAGGAGAGGCCATGTTCTACTCCGATTTAAACCGGATTGACGGGGAAAGACCGTCCAATTTCATTATTGCCACATCTGTGGATTATATGTTCGGGAACAGCCTGTTTTTGGTAACCGAACTTCTTTATAATGGTGACGGAGGCAGAGACCAGTTCACACTCTTGGCTGATGAGTTTACACCCGACAATCCCTCTTTTTCGAAATATCAGGCTACTTTCAGTTTATCATACCCTATTCACACCCTTGTGGATGGGACTATGGCGGCAATCTGGTATCCCGATGAAAAAGCGGTATTCATCAGCCCGTCATTTTCCTGGTCAGTGATTCAAAACCTCGACTTTAGAATGGTAGCCCAGTTTTTTGCAGGAAGTGATGATTCCATTTTCGGAACGGCCGGAAATATTGTAACAGCGTCATTGAAATATAATTTTTAAACTTTATTACATTAACAAAATCAATTGATAAAACACACGCCGCTGGTCATTCGGGTTTATGGTTACACGATTGAAACAGGCCATTACACGCATATAAAATAGCCATGTACCTGAAACTTGCCTGGAGAAATATCTGGAGAAATAAACGGCGGACACTCATCACCGTAAGCTCTATTTTGTTTGCTGTGGTTTGTGCTCTTTTCATTGAATCGATTGAAAGAGGATCACATGATCTTACGGTCGAAAATATGACCCGATTTCATACGGGATACCTGCAGGTACAGGATTTCCGGTTTCAGGATGAACCATCTCTGGATAATGCCTTTTACTATGATCCAGACCTCTTTGATTCTATTGAACAAAACACAGAAGGAATAGAATTTACAGTGCCGAGGATTGATGGATTTATGCTGGCCGCGGGAGAAGAACTTACCCGGCCCGCCATGGTGCTGGGTATTATTCCTGAACGCGAAGACAGGCTCAACAGCCTTGAGGGGAGGTTAATCGAGGGACGTTTTTTTAATGACGGGGAGAATTCGGCTGTCGTGTCAAGAGGGCTGGCGAACCGGCTAAATGTTGCCGCGGGTGATACCCTGGTACTTCTTGGCCAGGGGCGCTTCGGAATGTCAGCAGCCGGAAAATATTTTATCAGCGGTATTGTGCAATTACCGCTGCGCGAGATGGATAATCAAACCGTTTACCTCTCACTGAGCGAAGCCCAGTGGCTGCTCTCTGCGGAAGGTTACATAACATCACTGTTGATTACACCTGAAACGGCCGGTCAGGTAAGCGTTATTGCTGAAACATTAAGAAATACATTTGAAGGTACGGAATACCGGGTACTTACCTGGCGCGATATGATGCCCGAACTTATTGAAGCGCTTGAATTTGATAAAGCAGGTACGCGAATGTTCATGGCGATTCTGTATGTTGTGATCGGTTTTGGAATTTTTGGAACCATTCTCACCATGACTCTCGAACGCCTTCGCGAATTTGGAATTCTGTTATCCGTTGGCATGAAAAGAATCAAACTGGCAACTGTGGTATTCATTGAGACGCTTCTGATCAGTATCCTGGGCGTACTGAGCGGTTTCGGTTTAGGCCTGCTTTTAATCGTCTATTTTCATATCAATCCAATCACGATTGGCGGAGACGGGGCAGAGTACATGCAGGATATGGGTTTTGACCCTATTCTGCCAACAGCCATTGCACCGGATATCTTTTTCTATCAGGGAAGTGTGGTATTTCTCATTACACTGGTCATCAGTTTGTATCCATCATTTAAAATTCTGAGGCTCAATATTCTTGAAGCGGCCAAAAAGTAAGTTGTTCACTCATTTAATTATAAATCAGCCATGAAAATCATAGCAGCGATTGCCTGGCGAAATATCTGGCGAAACCCGGCGCGAAGCGGGGTGCTTATTGCTGCCATCGTTGCAGGGCTTTGGGCAGGTATTTCGGTTTCGTCACTTTCAAACGGCCTTATTGTTCAGCGCTTTAATAATCTCATTGAGCAGGATCTCACTCATCTTCAGATTCACCATCCCCACTATCTTGCCGAGCGCGAACCCTGGATGGTTGTCCTTAATGCTGATTCAATATTCCTGTTTCTTGAAAACGATGAACGAGTACGGTCTTTTGCCGGCCGTGTTTTATCAGATGGTATTATCCAGTCGCCGGTAACAAGCACCGGAGTCCAGATTAATGGTATAGACATCCAGCGCGAACCCCTGACCACTAATTTCCATCTGAACCTTAGCGAAGGCGAATACCTTGACAGTAACCTTCCCAATCCTGTAATTATTGGAGAAAGGCTTGCACAAAAACTGCAGATGGAAATCGGAAACCGTGTGGTGCTGATGTTCCAGGATACTGGCAACGATCTGGCTTCTGCAGCCTTTCAAATCGCAGGGCTCTTCAACACGAGCTCAAGGGTTTATGATGAGCGAAACGTATTTGTGAGAGCTGAGCATCTGAACGACCTTATTTCTGCAGATGCCATTGTACACGAGATAGCGGTGATCCTGCATGATGCCGCTGATGCCGATTCGCTTACAGCTCAGATCAATCATACGTTTGACGAGGTAAAGGCCGAAACCTGGTACGAACTTTCACCCGAGCTGCGATATATGTCGGATTTCGGGAATTCCGTCACATTTTACGTGATGGTTGTGATCATGGTGGCCCTGGCATTTGGCATCCTGAATACGATGCTGATGGCAATTTTTGAACGGATGCGGGAACTGGGGATGATGATTGCCATCGGGATGAGTAAAGCCAGGGTATTTATGCTGATTATGCTTGAATCGGTGATGCTCACATTAACAGCCGCGGTTGGCGGGATGCTGCTGGCCTGGCTGAGTGTTCGCTATATGCAGCGAAACGGTGTAGACCTCACCGTATTTGGAGGGGATTCACTGCTCGAATTCGGATTTGATCCGCTTATATTTCCGTTTATTCTTGCAGCCGATTACGCAGCGGTAACCCTGCTTGTTATATGTACGGCAATTCTTGCATCGATCTACCCCTCCATAAAAGCATTACGGCTGAATCCCGGTGATGTAATCCGGGAATAATCCCATGTTGAAAACCGTGATTTAGGGGATTTGCAGGATTGCCTTGATTGATTGGGTTGGAAATCCGAACTTGTTCAAATAGTTGAAAGAGAGAGAAATTGATATTGAAAACGATACTTCGGATAAAAACATCACGGTCATCAAGATAATCCCAAAAATCAAGGTTTAGACAAATGAAGTATGAACAATTAACACATAAAATCATCGGCTGTGCTATGGAGGTACATTCTGCGCTGGGAAATGGGTTTCAGGAGGTTATATATCAGCGGTCGTTAAAATATGAATTGGAACTGCAAAAACTGCATTTTGCCCGTGAAGTGGAGATGCCGGTGTATTACAAGGATTTGCATGTAGGCACACGAAGAGTTGATTTTTTAATTGAGGACGTTCTGTCTGTCGAATTAAAAGCAGTTATTAACCTGGAGGATGTACACCTGGCACAAGCCATGAATTATCTGGAAGCATATAATCTGGAAGTGGGCCTCTTGATAAACTTTGGCAGCAGAAGCCTGACGTTTAAACGGGTACATAATAAAAAGTTTAAAGGAAGTGAATTTCGAGGCAATCCCACACATTTAAAACCGTGATTTAGGGGATTTGCTTGATTGCCTTGATTGAATGGGTTGGAAATCTGAATTTGTTGAAATAGTTGAATGGGAGAATTGGATATTGGAAAAAGATATTTCGGATAAAAAGATCACGGTTATTAAGGTAATCCCATGTTGAAAACCGTGATTTAGGGGATTTGCATGATTGCCTTGATTGAATGGGTTGGAAATCTGAACTTGTTCAAATAGTTGAATGGGAGAGAAATTGATATTGAAAACGATACTTCGGATAAAAACATCACGGTCATCAAGATAATCCCAAAAATCATGATTTAGGGGATTTGGATGATTGCCTTGATTGAATGGGTTGGAAATCTGAACTTGTTGAAATAGTTGAATGGGAGAATTGGATATTGAAAAAAGATATCGGATAAAAAGATCACGGTTATTAAGGTAATCCCATGTTGAAAACCGTGATTTAGGGGATTTGCATGATTGCCTTGATTGATTGGGTTGGAAATCCGAACTTGTTCAAATAGTTGAATGGGAGAGAAATTGATATTGAAAA
>SKKO01000032.1 GCA_007123715.1 Balneolaceae bacterium
AAAACTGTTGAGGACTTGTATGGCCCGGAAGGCCGGCTTTTGCTACCACAATTTTACCTTCAACATGATGTTCCGCAAGCTCCTCACGTGTTGCATGTTCAAGGAAGATGACGGGTGCATCTATTACACCCCGAAAGTTGTTCATCAGAACAAGATCACGGTTTATGTGATAGGTTGAATCACCTGCTGAAAACGAAATTACATCAGGCGGAGAGAGACGCTGAAACGGTACATCCTGAAAATAAGAATCGTGCCCGGGGGCCATTTCGATATGATTGACCTTGAACCATGTGGCGATGTACCGTGCGGCAATGTCGAGTTCATGTGTGCCTGTATCACGGCCAAGAAATTCATCAGCCGCGAGAAAATAGACATTAAGTTCTACCTCGGATTGTGGAATTTCGGCTGCAATTCTTCCAGCATCAGTCGTCTGTGCCGCGAGTGGCTGATGCAGAAAAAATATAACAATGAGCAAATGTGAAAGATGTGCAAAATTTTTCATAATCGGTTTTTTGATACTGGAAAAGCCTTTTTTACTTTGCCTGACGATGTGGATATCAACGTTTGTCAGAAGAATCAGGGTTTATAGTTAATAAATTAATCACGAAGTTACTACGAATCTTTTTCAAAAAAGTTTTTGATGACCGGAATCATCACTACAAGAAAAAGAAACGCAGAAAGCATGAGGATAATGGTTTGCCCCGGAAGATCAAAACCGGTAAAGCGTGAAACGGCTCTCATGAAATTGGAGAGGCCGATGAGTACTGTGAGATAAACAATAAAACCTGTGAATAGATTATAAAAAGTTTTGTTTTGATGGCTTTTCGGGAGTATTCCAGAGTTGTTCACCATCAGGAAAAGGATTACGGCTATTACCGGAAGAATGATGCCATTAAGTGCCTGAGCCAGAATGATGACCGGAACAGGTTGTAATTGCAGTATCCCAAAAACCAGACCGGTTGCAAGTACAATGCCCCAGGTGAGACGGAACAGGATCCCGTTTTCGTGCCACCGGGTATCACCGGGTTTTGACAGTAATGATTGTGCAGTAATTGAACCTGCGAGTGCCGCCGTTAAGGTGGAGCTGATTCCCGCGCCGAATAACCCGATTGCAAGCAGCCAACGTACGCCCGTCCCAAGTTGTTCGCTCAGGGCTTGGGCGAGTCCTTCAAAGGAAAAAGCCCCGGTAATGGCTGTACCGGTCAGCATTATAGCAATGGAGACAAGCCCACCCAGTCCTATTGCAATGAGCAGGCTCCATTTCATTTCGGGGATGGTTTGAGCATGTTTGAGGCCCGATCCGAGGAAAATATTGTAAGGTACTACAGTAGTGCCGATCAATCCGAGAACAAGGATCTCACTTCCTGATGGAATGGCTGGCCTGGTGCTGCCGCCCAACACAGAAGACCAGTTATGTGGAATCATGAAGGCTGTGATCACAAAACAAACACCCATCAGGGCCACAATGAGGCCAAGAAGTGTAACAATTTGTTTTATACTTCCTTTCCAGAGGAGCATGGCAGCGGTAACCCCTATAACGCCTGTAACAAGGGGAACAGGTATAGCTTCAAATACCAACGTTACACCCGCTGCCGCTCCTAAAATATTTCCGGCTTCAAAAGCGGCACACCCGGTAAGAATGGATATCAGTGCCAGCCAAATGAGCATGCGGCCGGTTTTGGTTGCAAAATACTGTTTTTGCATGGCTTCACCGAGATTATTCCCCGAAACGGCTGTGATGCGTGCGGAGGCTTCCTGCAATACATAACAGGCAGCTGTAGAGAAAATCAGTGCCCAGATCAGAGAATACCCAAACCCTGCACCGGCCGAAGCAGCCGCAGTTACGGTACCGGGCCCGATGAATGCAGCAGCAATTACCGACCAAAAAAGGATATGAAGGAGATGCTTTCTCACATGGAGCACGTTTTACAAATCAAATGTGATCAAATAGCAGATATTAAGTGTTGTGAATCTTATTTTAAAGTAAAGAAACGTAGTTTTGGATTTTCTTTGTGTGTGAAATTTTACAACAGAAAGAAGTATATATCGTATAGTATTTAAAAACCAGAATCCTGTGAGGATAAACATGAGGATCCTTACCTCATTTAAAAAATTGTCAGGCATATTTGTTTATATAGCACTAATGATGGGGTGTGCCACTACGGAATATGAGATAAGAGAAAGGGCAGATACCGGTTATTATCAAAATCATGTACGTTCTGACCTGATCCGTTCCCAGGTTGACGAAACGTTTGATTCGGTTCGAAGAATTCAGAGTACAGTTACTTATCGCACATACCAGTTTGCACTTGATGATCTTCCCCGTCAGTCTGAACTTGAGGGGGCTGACCTTCAGCATCTTGCAGTTCATACAAAAGTGGATAACCATTCCACGGCAGGTTCAGCGCTGGTATTATATGCTGCACAGCGTGGAAGGGTTGGCTTACTCACAGCTGCGCATACTGCAATTTTTCCCGATACAATCTGGCATTACAGCGGGATTCGTGTTGAAGCGGCAGATAACCTGGTTGAAGCGGTATCTTTACGGGAAAATTTAAACCAGTTTGTTTTTACGGATGATGGAATCGAACTGATAGAACTTGTGGTTGCTGATGAACGGCGTGATCTTGCCATGATGCGAACCATAACACCGGTGAGGGCCGCATCAAATCTTATTCCGCTTCGATTGCCCGCAGGCGATTCTTCGCAGCTCAGAACGGCTGATATGATCTACGCAATGGGTTTCCCCAGAGGAGTTCAGATGGTGACACAAGGCGTGGTAAACCTAACTCAACACCCCGTGAGAACACTAATCATGGATATTGCTTTGAACAGAGGCTTTAGCGGTGGCTCTGTATTTGCCGTACGCAGTGATGGGTCAGGACTTGAATGGGTAGGCATCATAACCTCTACACTGGGTGAGCGTGAACACTATCTGGCACCGGAAGATGTATATGAATATGATTATGTTCCCGACCTGGAATACACCGGAAGAACATTTGTAAGAAGTACTACGCGAATCTATTATGGTATGACCAACGCCGTAGATGTAAACCAGATCCGAACCTTTCTTTTCGAAAACTGGAATACGCTCCGAGATGCCGGTATCAGGGTACCGATGTTGTAGTTGCCTGAATTCGATTATATAGTAGTGATTCACCAGATTTAGTCAACCGACCCGTATCCGCCGCCGCCGGGTGTATGAAGGATAAAGCAGTCGCCCAATTCAAGCTCAGCTTCGTCTTTCCATCCAAGATTGATCATGGAGCCGTTTCTCTTTCGAATCCACTGCTTTCCGGTTTTGCCGGGTTCACCGCCTTTCAATCCATACGGAGGGATGATCCTGTGCTGTGTTAGAACCGAGAGGCTCACAGGTTCAAGAAAAGTCATTTCACGGATGATGCCGTTACCTCCTTTCCATTTCCCGTGACCGCCTGAATGTTGGCGGATTTCATATCTGTTGAGCCGGACAGGGTAGCGGTGTTCCAGAATTTCCGGGTCGGCAGCACGGGTATTGGTCATATGCTGGTGTACAGCATCGGCCCCGTCAAAACCATTGCCGGCACCTGTTCCTCCACCTACAGTTTCGTAATATCCGAATCCGGAATTCCCAAAGAGGACGTTATTCATGGTTCCGTAGCTGCATGAAGTAAGCCCGAAAGCCTTGATAAGAGTATCCGTGAGACGCTGGCTGGTTTCAATGTTTCCTCCCACCACAGCAGGGCAATCTTTGGGATCAGCCGGAAAATCGGGATTCAGCAGTCCTTTTGGCAGAATAATTTTAACGGGTTCAAGAAGGCCGTCATTCAGCGGAAGCGGCTCATCTACCAGTAACCGTAAAACATACATCATGACGCTGTTTACGATGGACGGGTTTGCATTCAGATTCCCGGAATGCACACCTGAAGTACCGGTAAAATTGATGATTAAGGATTCATTTTGTACGGTACAGGCTACACAAAGCCGGGAGTCGTCATCCAGTTTTTCCTCAGCTTGGTAAACCCCGTCCGGAATTTTTTTCAGGGTATCTTTCATCCTCTCTGTGGCATACGATTTGAGGCGGCTCATATAACGGGTAATTTCACCAGCACCAAATGTTTCTGCAAGTTTTTTGATCTCTGAAAGCCCGCGGTGGTTGGCTGCTGCGGCAGCCCGGATATCAGCCAGATTTTCTTCAATGGAACGGCTTGGCCAGGTGCTGTTTTGAAGCAGGTTTTTGATCTGATCCCAGTCGAATTTCCCGGCTTTCGCGAGAAACAAGGGTGGGATAACCACACCTTCTTCTGATAGGTTTTGCGCATCCGGGGGCATGGAGCCGGGCCGTTTTCCTCCGATTTCAGAATGATGGGCACGGCTGGCCGCGAAAGCGATTCGCCTTCCCTCATGAAATACAGGTGTAATGACCGTTACATCCGGCAGGTGAGAACCGCCGAATCCCGGGTGGTTGGTGATTAAGACATCGCCATCCTGCAGATCTGCCTTGTCTTTGGTAAAATGTCGAATCAGCGTTCTTACACACGTACCCATTGCCCCGAGATGAACGGGAATGTGAGGGGCATTTACCACAAGGTAACCGTTTGCGTCGAGCAGGGCGCAGGAGTAATCGAGCCTCTCTTTTACATTTACGGATAGCGCCGTTTTTCGTAGCATTTCCCCCATCTGATCGGCTACCGACCGGAACCGGTTGGTATAAAGCTGAAGCTGAACAGCTTCGGGGCGGGTTTCCTGTTCCAATCCTCCGGGATTTCTCTCAGCAAAAGTGTGTTTTGAGCGATATGCTTCACTTGTTGAAGAAAAACCCCGGTGGTTTTGCACAAGCCAGGTTCTGTCATCAGAAAGCATACAAGCCCAGCCCGTTTCAATCACTGTAGTGCTATATGGGTCGAGAATCACGGCGGGTCCATGCAGAATTGTGCCGGGTAGAAGATCAGCACTTTTATAAACGGGCCAGTCAGAATCTGTAACCGATTCTCCTTCTGCTGAAACCGCCGGACTCCCGGTTTTAATGCTGAACTGAATTTCCGGTACTTTTGCTCTTTCCTGCACCGAATCAAGGGCCTCATTTTGTGGAGAAATTTCAGAAGCGATCACCCGGATTGTTTCGATTTCAATGGGCCTTCCCTCCATCCAGTGGCCATATTGTTCGAGGTAGGATTCTTTAAATGCCTCATTAATCGAATCAACATTCTTCCACTCAATTTCAAGGGATGAATCCTGCCCCAACAGGCGAAGGTGAAGAATTTTGCGTGTGATGGCAATCCGGTTTTTATTTATTCCCTGGGATTGGAGTGACGTAACTGCTTCATCGCAGAGTTCCCGGAAGAGTGACTCCAGGGCTGAGGATGCTTTGTCCAGGGTTTCGAGAACCTGCCGGGTAACGATCTGTTCCGGTTTTGCCTGTTGCAGCCCATACGCGCTCAGCAGCCCGGCATCGGCTGGTACAAGAACATCCGTGATCTTCAGTTTTTCGGCAACGGCAAGCGCATGCTGTGCACCGGCTCCGCCAAAAGCAACGAGCGTATAATCAGCCGGATCAAATCCTTTGCGGATTGAAATATTCCGTATTGCCTGTGCCATACGCTCATTGGCGATATCAAGAAAACCGCGGAGTACATCGTCTTTGGAAAGGGGATTATCCCGGTTTGACTGAATAGAAGCTATGACCTTTTCAAATTCTTTTTCAGCTGCATCAGGGTTAATGGTAATCCGGAAATTGGAAGGGTGCAGCCGTCCGCTCAGCAGATTCACATCCGTGATGGTGAGAGGTCCGCCTCGTCCGTAACAGGCTGGGCCAGGATCGGCCCCGGCGCTTTCGGGGCCAACGGTAAGGCTCTGCCCGTCGAACCCGCATATTGAACCGCCTCCGGCGGCAACCGTTTCAATAGCGATAGCCGGTGATGAAAGGGTTGCATCGCCAACCGTATGTTCGTACATATAGTCTGTTTCACCATCGTATCGGGCTACATCGGTACTTGTTCCTCCCATATCAAATGAGATGATTTTACGGTGGCCGGTTCTTTTGCCGATTGATGCTGCACCGATTACACCACCTGCAGGTCCGCTGAACAGGCCATCTTTTGGAGTATAGTGTTCTGCTTCGATCAGGCTTCCGGCGCTGCTCATAATCCTAAGCGAGGATTCATTGATGGCATCAGAAATTCGATCGATGTAACGCTGCATGACTGGCGTGAGGTATGCATCCACATCCGCGGTTACGGCACGGGGTACAATCTTGATTACAGGGCTCAGTTTCGATGACCGGCTCACATAAGGTACACCGAGGTCCCGCAAAATAGCTTCAAGCTCTATCTCGTGTTCAGGATTCAGATAGCTGTGCATCAGGCAGATTGCGGCTGCTTCAGCATTTTTTACCAGCGGTTCAATGTGCCGTGAAAAGTTTTCCCAATCCGGTTTTTTTAGGATATTTCCCTGAGCATCTAACCTTTCGGGTACTTCAATTATGTGGCTGTAAAAAGGTAAAGGCTTTAGAATATTCAGTGAAAACAGCTCCTGACGCTGCTGGTTTTTGATGTGGAGGAGATCCTTAAACCCTTCCGTGATAAAAAAGAGGGTCTTACCGCCCCCCCGTTCAAGTAGGGCGTTCGTTCCTTTTGTAGTAGAAAGCCTTAAATTCAGAGGTGGCAGGGGTGCATTTAGCGGTGTTTTGGTGATCATCCTGATGGCAAGAAGCGGGGCTTCTTCCGGGCTTTGAATCTCAAACGAAGCGCCCGTATGAACCGGATCAGGCATGCCGTCTACTTCGATTTCAGAATCAGGTCCGCAGGTAGCATTTATGTTATAGGTCAATTCCGGCTCATTGAGCAGCCTAAAGATATACCCGTCAAAAAAACAATCGGGAAAAGAATCACCTGTTTGTATTTGTAAACGGTTTCCCTGAATTCTCTTTAAGGTTCCTCTGATTGAACTATTGCTTAGTACTTTATACCGCAGATTTTTTCCTTCCGGGTCAACGGCCATGCAGTCGGTAAATGTGCCGCCGGTATCGATATAAAATTGGTAAGAAACATTTTTATTCAGGCTTTTCATTATTATTGACTGAACCGTGGAACGTTAATATAAAAATTCAGGGTATAATTATTGTTCGCTTAAAAGATACTATGTAATAATAACATCAATATTCGGATTGTATCTTCCACAGATATACATATTTTAATTGATAAACATCAAAGCCAGTAAAAAAAAAGTATTAAATCTTAAATGAACGAAAGGTTCAATTTTTCTATCCCGTTTGAAGACCCCGTACTGATCTTTGCATTGGTGATGCTCATTATTTTACTGGCCCCCATTCTATTTAGAAAACTGAAGATACCCGGTTTAGTGGGGCTCATTCTTGCGGGTACGGTGGTGGGCCCGGGACTGCTCGGGTTAATTGAACGTGATTTTACAATAGAGCTTCTCGGTACCGTCGGCTTGCTTTACCTGATGTTTATGGCAGGTTTATCCATCGACCTCAACCGTTTTGAGAAACTGAAAGAAAAAAGCATGGGTTTCGGTTTTCTTTCATTTATTTTTCCGATGGGTGCCGCTCTCTATGTAGGCGTGGAATTTCTTGAATTTTCGTTTGCAACCTCTCTCTTGCTTGGTTCTATTGTTGGTTCACACACACTACTGGCATATCCTATTGCAGAGAGGCTTGGCATTACAAAAAGTACCGGGGTTACGATGTCGATGGGTGGCACGCTTGTCACCGATACATTATCGCTTGGGGTACTTGCGGTTGTTGCAGGATCGGTGGGCGATGATTTGGGAACAGGTTACTGGATCGGGTTTGGTACGTCGGTTGGGGTCTTTGTGGCTGCGGCTCTGTTGATTTTACCAAGGCTTGGCCAATGGTTTTTCAGAAACATCCAGTATGATAATAATATCGATTTTGTATTCATGGTTGCTGTGCTCTTCACAACCGCCTTTTTTGCCGGCCTGGCCGGTCTGGCTCCGATTATCGGTGCGTTTATGGCCGGATTACTTCTGAACCGTCTTGTGCCATCGAGTAGTACACTGATGAGCCGTATCCAATTTGTTGGCAATGCCCTGTTTATCCCCTTCTTTCTGATCTCCGTTGGCATGCTGGTGGATGTAAGGGTTCTCGGGAGCCTGGAGGTGTGGATGTTGGCAGTGGTATTCAGTTTACTGGTATTCTTTGGAAAAGGGCTCGCCGCACTTATTGTCCGCTTCCTGTTCAAATTCACAAATGAAGAAGCTTTAGTGGTCTACGGCCTAACAACACCACAATCGGCAGCTACTCTGGCGGTAACACTCGTCGGTTTTGAACTCGGTTTCTTTGACACAACCGCCGTAAACGCTGTAGTAATTATGATTCTGATCACCTGCCTGGTCGGGCCATACCTGGTTGAGAAATACGGCCGGGCAGTAGCCATCCAGGAAGATGAGAAACCCTATGAATCATCGGATGCCCCGCAGCGAATCCTGGTTCCGCTCGCAAATCCCGAAACTTCTGATGCATTGATGGACATTGCCTTTATGGTAAGGGATGATAAATTCGACCAGCCAATTAATCCGCTAACGGTAGCCAGGGATGGGGGTGATGTTGAGGCACAGGTAGCCAAAGGCGAAAAAATGCTGAGTCATGCCGTGATTCACGCCGCTGCGGCAAATGTACCGGTAAACCCTGTTACCAGAGTTGACCTGAACATATCCAAAGGAATTGCAAGGGCTGTAAATGAGATGAGGATTACCAACATTATCATCGGCTGGAATGGTCAGATATCCACAAAAAGGGCTGTATTTGGCACCATTCTTGACCAGCTTTTAAGAGAGGTGGATGAGATGGTAATGGTATCAAAAATTGAGAAACCGGTTAATACAGTCAGCCGTATCATTGTTGCGATTCCTCCTTATGCTGCCCTTGAGAGCGGGTTTAACTCCAGCATGAGATCTATTAAATTAATGGCAGAACAGATTGGCGGTGACCTTGAAATTGTGGCCACATATGATCGTGAAGATTATGTAAAAAAACGAATCGAAAAAATTAAACCGGAACTCGATTTTTCCTGTAATTCACTTGTTCAGTGGTCAGAACTTCCGAGATGGCTCGAGCAAAACCAAAAGGAAGACGATATGTTTATCTTGATAAGTGCAAGAGTAGGATCACTATCGTGGAGGCCGGGACTTGATCGCCTGCCAAGAGTAATCGCACAACGGTACCCCGGATTAAGTTTTATTACTGTTTATCCGTCAGAAGTCGAAGTTGAAGAGGTGAAATCAACATTATTATTTTCAGGAAATGAACTGATACAGCCATATCGCGTGAAAATTGGGCTTAAACAGGACTCAATTGAGGGAATTCTAGTACAGATCATTGAAAACGATGAAGCATTTGATGATATTGATCTGAACAGAATTACAAAAAGACTTCTCGAGTATACTTCGGATTATACACCTGAGGTTATGCCGGGAGTGATGTTGTTTGAGGCTCATACTTCTAAAGTTGATGAGCAGCTCCTCTTTGTCGGTATCAGTGAAAAAGCATTGAATGTAGAGCAGACTGCAAATCCTGTTCACGTGATCGTTGTAATTCTGAGCCCCAAATTTGTAAAAGCAGACGACCACCTTAAAGGCCTGAACCGTATTGTTAAGATGATTCGCCCGGGAGATGACGTTGAGCAGTTAAGAAAGGCAAAATCCGCCCAGGATGTCATGAGATTCTTCTCGTCCAAGAAAAAAGCACCGGTATTATAATGGGTACCCTGCTTATAAAATTCTATCAAATCTGAGTTCGGTTCATCATTTTTCCAATGAAATATGATGAAATCTCCCCTGTTAATGGGGATGTTTACACTTATAAATGGACAATTGAATTCAGGTCTAAAAATCTGGAAAAAAAATGTCAGACAAGGGGAGGGAGAGGGCTTTCAGTCTCAACCTGACCTGACGTCGGTAATAACTGGTTGAGAATGCGGTGATGTGATGATTGCCACGGAGGCACGGAATACCACGGAAAGTTCCTACCAATAAGCTCGTGCTTCAGTGGCAAAAATAAATTTGTACCGGTCGAATAGCTTTACTCCCGTAATATTCCTGCAGGTCGTTTCCGCCCACAATTAAGGTTAACAAATATTTTATAGTGTTTTGTTTTGTCTGTGGTCCAGTATCGTATAAATTCTTATTATTTCGCGGTCAATTCCATAGATTACAGATTGATGTTTGCTGATGACAGCTTTTCCAGAGAGGGATATTTTAGTGAAGCGGGATATAACTTCGGATGCCGAACGACGCGTTTTTCAAAATTCATAAGTTTCATCAGGAATGAGTTTACTTCATCTTCACTCCATTCTTCAAGTAAATACTTCCTGATAGACTGGACTTTATTTACGGCTTCCAACGACCATGAGATCTGCATTGAAATCAGGTAACTTTATTCCAAAACTCATCACTTTTTAGAACGTTACCGGACCGGTGGTCGTTAATTCCCTGCTCAACCGAGCGTTTTTCAACTTCCGTAAGATTGTCGAACCAATCTCCCTGTTCAGAACTCTCTTTTAAATATTTTAGTGTATCAAGAAGATCTTTATTTTTCGGTTCAAAGATCCAAGCCACTATTTCTTTTTTAGTATTAGCTTCCATATTGTTCTGGTTTACAGGTTTCTTCAGGTTAATAAAAAATTGAAATAACACCAAAAGACTAACGGTAAGAATGGTTCTAACATATCTAACTAAAATAAAACATTCAAAATCTCTTTAAAAGAGAGCAGCATCTCCTCACTTTTCACCATATCCCTGAAAGTAAATTTGCCTTCTTTAAGTTCATTTTCTCCCACTATGATCGCAAAACGTGCATTTTCACGATTGGCATCTTTCATCTGGGCTTTCATGGAGCGGCCCATATAATCCATAGTGGCTGAAATTCCTTTTTCGCGAAGTGCGGAAAGCTGTAGTAAACCCCATTTCCGGGCGGCATCACCAAGGGTTACGATGTAAACATCCACCTTTTTTTCAGAGCCGAGATGTATTCCCATTTCCTCGCAGGCGATAAACAACCGTTCCATTCCGGCGGCAAATCCGACGGCGGGAGTGGGCATTCCACCGATTTCCTCAACAAGCAGGTCATACCGCCCTCCGCCTGCGAGTGCATCCTGCGCACCGAGATCGGGGCTGATCAGTTCAAATGCCGTCTCTGTATAATAGTCCATTCCCCGAACCAGGTAGGGGTCTTCCACGAACGGAATTCCCAAATCGCCGAGATACTCTTTTACTTTGGTATAGTGATTTACCGACGTTTCACTCAGATAATTCGTAAGTAAAGGAGCTGTTTCAATAAACGGCCGGTCTTCCTCCTCCTTGGAGTCGAGTATCCGGAGCGGGTTATTTTCAAATCTCTTTTGGGATACTTCACTGAGTTTTTCAAAATTTGGCTTGAGATGAGCTTTCAGTGCCGCTTTATATTTTTCCCTGCTTTCCGGGTCGCCAATGGAATTCAGCTTGAGTGTAGTGTTTTTGATGCCGATTTTCCTGTAAATATGTATCATGAATGCAATGACTTCCGCATCGGCGATGGCATCACTGCTCCCCATGATTTCCAGGCCAAACTGGTGAAACTGGCGCTGCCGGCCCTTCTGTGGCCGCTCGGCGCGGAACATCGGGCCAATGTAGTAAAGTTTTTGGGAGCCGCCACGCTGATCCAAACGGTTTTCCACATAGGCACGCACTACAGGCGCCGTAAGTTCAGGACGGAGTACGTAATTATCTTCACCCCGGCTGAATGAAAAAATTTCCTTGGATACAATATCAGTCATCTGACCCAGACCGCGAACAATGAGCTCGGTCTGTTCCATAATGGGGGTTCGAATCTCTTCAAAATTAAATTTTTCGGCTTCTGTACGGATCA
The DNA here is from genome assembly GCA_007123715.1 of Balneolaceae bacterium. GTDB lineage: Bacteria > Bacteroidota > Rhodothermia > Balneolales > Balneolaceae > Rhodohalobacter. The sequence goes on from SKKO01000032.1 coordinate 11,864, forward strand.
GATCTTCAAGAAAATGCCATTTACGAATCTCATCGGGGAGGATGTCCACCATTCCGTGGTGGGTAGTATATTTTGGCTGGGCCATTCAGTTCAGTTATTCAGTGTGTCAGAATACAGTTATCAGTGAGGTGCAAAGATACGTGGGTTTTGGGAAAGTTTCTGTTTTGATCGTTTTGAGTAGTGAAGTGAGGTGGCGATGTTAATGGTTTTGCTTTTATATGATTTTAAGACCTGATCTAAAAGTCCCCTCTTGAGAGGGGATTTAGGGGTGTGTTCAGTTGTGTTCAGTTTACAAATGTAAAGTTTCCTTCCTTTCTAATACCTGAATCTCAATAACTCTTAAAACATTATCAAGGTCATTAAAGACTTCATCATCCCAAAATCGAATAATTGAGATCCCAAGTTCTTTTAAGCGTTTTTCTCTTTTAATGTCCCGATCCATACTCGATTCTAACAGGTGAGAATATCCGTCTAATTCGATACCCATATATAATTCCTGACAAAAAAAATCTATAATGTATTGGTCAACTGGGCGCTGCCTATGGAAATCAAAACCATGCATCTGTTTACCCTTTAGAAAATTCCATAGAAATGCTTCGCTTTTGGTGCTGTTGTTTCGGAGCCACCTCGCTTTTTCTTTGAGTTTGGGATTGTAGGGAATAATTGGACGTCTCATTGTATAAGTAAGAACCATAAAATGAAAAATCCTTACAGTATTTTTGCCATTAAATTTTACACACCCCTAAATCCCCTCTCTAGAGGGGACTTTTAAATAAGCTTCCAAAATTAATGTAGATAATTTTCTATTTTCGGTGGTCTTAATGTAAACTCGAGTTCATCATACCTATGTATTTTCGATTTTTGGCAGGTCTCTTCTGTTTGATTCTTGGTTTTCAGTATACCCTCGCACAATCCCTGGTTTACGAATCGGGCGGTAAACTGACGACGGAGCTGGCGGCAATCAATGTCCATTATTATGATCTGGATATCAAAGTGAATCCTGCCGACAGCACGGTATCCGGTAGTGTTGAAATCCATTTTCTTGTCGTAAATCCGTCAGATAAAATAGCGCTGGCTCTGGACCCCCGGCTGGATATCAGCGGAATTGAGCGAATTGAAGCTGGTGAAAACGCACTTCTTCGGTTTACCCGCTCAGATTCCACACGTACATTTTTGGTTCATTTTCCCAAGACATTGCAGCCTGGAATCCGTGAAGTAATTCGTATCCATTATGATGGCAAGCCAAGGGTGGCTCCCCGCGCGCCATGGGACGGAGGCATGGTATGGGCCCGTACTCCTTCCGGAGATCCCTGGATTGGAGTTGCCGTACAGGGTAACGGCGCCTGGCTGTGGTGGCCGAACAAGGACCATCCGTCAGACCGTCCCGATTCGGTGGCTATCAACATCACCATGCCCGATGACCTTATAGTGGCTTCAAACGGCCGGCTTAGGGGAGAAAGCATACCCGAAGAGGGATGGAAAACCTGGCACTGGTTTGTTTCCACTCCCATCAGCAATTATAATGTTACGCTGAATGCGGCCCCCTATGAAATCATCAGTGAACCCTTTGAAAGTATTACCGGGGAAGAATTTGAGATTACCTTTTGGGTGCTTCCCGAATATCTTGAAAAAGGGGAGAAGCTGTTTCCACAGTTTGCAGAGCAGATCAGATTTATGGAAATGATAGCAGGCCCGTATCCGTTCAGGGCCGATAAATACGGAGTGGCCCACTCCCCGTATCTGGGAATGGAACATCAATCCATAATAGCCTACGGCGCAAATTTTGAAAACGATAATTTGTTTGGTATTAAAGCCGGTTTCGATGACCTCCATCAGCATGAGCTGGCACATGAATGGTGGGGTAACCTGGTAACGGCGTGGGACTGGCGTGATTTTTGGATTCACGAAGGGTTCGGTACCTACATGCAGCCCCTGTATGCCGAGCATATCGCCGGCAAGGAGGTTTATCGAAAAATGATGGGCTATCTGCGCAACAGAATTATAGATGAAACCGACCGTGAAGTGGCTCCCCGCCAATCCATGAGTTCAATTGAAATAACACAGGGTACCCGCGGGGGAAATGTTTACTTCAAAGGGGCATGGTTTCTTCATACAATGCGATATCTAGTGGGTGACGATCATTTTTTTAAAACACTCAGGCGTTTTGCCTATCCTGACCCTGCCATGGAAGAAGTGACTGATGGCAGCCATATGCGATATGTTACGACGGATGATTTTCTTTACATCGCAGAACAAGTAACAGGTATGGATTTGAAATGGTTATTTGATGTTTATCTGCGCCAGCCTGTAATTCCCGAATTGTATGCTACCCGGCGGGCGGGCTATGTAAGACTGCAGTGGATTGTGCCTGAGGGCTACAGGTTTCCGATGCCGCTTGAGGTTGCGATTGGGGGGCAGGTGATTACTCTGGTTCCCGAACGGAGCGGCATGATTTCATTTGAGGTACATGACGATATTGAAGTGGAAGTTGATCCTTACAACTGGATTTTGAAAACAGTAAATCTTGGTGCAGCGGGGGAATAATTCCGAATTTCAAGACTGTTTTCTATGCATTTGCAGCTATTAATGCAGCCTTTTTCTTTTATTGAGATAGGCAAGCAGTGCGAGTTCAAACGGGCTCTGGGTGTCGATTTCCTCGAAATCGACACCGGCTTCACTGCAGGCAATCCGGAACTGATGGGTGTATTCTTTTACTTTTTTCCTGTAATCTTCTTTCACCTGGGCAGGTATTATCTCCAGCTCGGTTCCGGTTTCCATGTCTTCAAATAAAAATTTTCCGTCAGGGAAATCGAGTTCACGTTCACTTTTATGTTCAAGAACATTGAATATCAGCACCTCGTGTTTCTGGTGACGCAGATGCCGTAATGCTGAGATGAGCTTGTGATGAGATTCGACATTTTCAAACAGGTCGGTGAGAATGACCACCAGGCTACGGCGCTTCAGGTTTTCTGCGAGATTGTGAAGGGCATTGGCTGATGCTGAAACCCGTTTTTCAAATGATCTGCTTTTTTCTTCATCAAGATATCTTTCAAGTTCACGGTATAGCATTCTGACATGGCTGTAGGAAGATTTTGGCGGAAAATAGCTGGCAATAGCTTCATCAAACAGTACTAGCCCGCATGCATCCCGCTGCCGGTGCATCATGTATATCAGGGAAGCGGCATAGATTATGGAGTAGCGGAGTTTACTCCATTCAGCAAAATGTTTGAAATACATGGAACTGCTTACATCCAGTACTACATGAGCCCTCAGGTTTGTTTCGGCTTCATAGCGTTTTACATAAAACCGTTCGGTTTTTCCGTAGACCTTCCAGTCAATATGCTTAAAATCATCACCCTGATTATAAGGGCGGTGTTCGGCAAATTCTACACTAAACCCATGATAAGGGCTGCGGTGTAGTCCGGAAATAAATCCTTCTACAATCGTTCTGGCCTTTAAATCGAGAGGTGCGAGCTGGGTTAATAAATTTGGATCCAAGATCATAATATGAACCTAAGGGTTTTACAGATTATCGCAAAATTCAAAAAGTAAACGTTTATCTTTTGGACAACATTGCTATTTTATATTTCAGAAAAGATCAGCTCAATTAGTATATACCGGTATGGTTGCTTACCATCACATCCGGTTCTTCAATCATCAACAAGATTTATATGTCCAGAATTTATAGCTCTGCTAAAGAAATAGACTTCAAAATTTCCGACTTGCCCAACATGCCGGTTCCTACTGAAGTGTTAATGGTAAAGCCTACTTATTTTGATGTGGAATATGTGATAAATCCTCATATGCAGGGACAAATTGGCAAAGTTGATACCTTGCAGGCTGTAAACGAGTGGGAACATCTGTTAGGCGGATTTAAAGAACTGGGTATACATACCCATGTACTCAATGGTGTAAAAGGGCTGCCGGATATGGTATTCTGTGCCAATCAAAGCCTCCCTTTCATTGATGAAGAAGAAAACAGAAAAGTCGTGATGAGTATCATGCATACCCAACAGAGAAAAGGTGAAGTGGAAATAATTGAGGAATGGTTTCATAAGAATGGGTACGAAATTCTTCACCTTGATCCGGCTGTTACTGAAAAATTTGAAGGGATGGGTGACGCCCTTTGGCATTTTAAACGCAAGCTACTGTGGGGAGCCTACGGATTTCGTACAAATCCAGTTGCATTTCAACAAATATCTGAGCTGTTCGATACCCCGGTTGTCATTCTCGAACTGGTTGATGAAGTGTTCTATCATCTCGATACCTGCATGTGTATGCTGAATGAAAAATCTGTGCTGATATATCCCGATGCATTCACGGAAACGGGCCTGGAGATGATTCACATGCTGTTCGAAAATGTGATAATATCATCAAAGTATGAAGCCCAAAAGCTTTTTGCTGTGAATGCCAGCTGTCCTGATGGGAAAAACGTAATGATTCAACAGGGAAGTACTGATGTAAACAAAAAACTCAGGGATGCAGGTTTTAAAGTACATGAATACAGTACATACGAATTCATCAAAAGCGGCGGCAGCGTGTTTTGCATGAAACAACTCCTCTGGTAAAACGGGCAACTGTCCGTTGGGTAAAGATTTTGAATTCTAGAAAGCCGTGGAAGCTGCGGAAAAATCATGAAGAGATTCTCGCTGAAAAGAAGTACTACGGTGTGAGTAGTGTTTCCCATGCCGGACAAGCCCCGAGGTGTCGGGATGTCTGCGCCACTGACCGGCCTACGTTTGGCAATTTTCAACCTCGCTTTTCATTCTTTATCTTACAGGTTTAAGTTTATAATTTTGTTTTGATGAAAAAATATCTGTCATTAGTACTCATTTTGTTAGTATACCAGTTGCCGGTTTCCGCACAAACAGCCGAAGGGATCCTGTATGAGAAGTCAGTTCCGTTTGAAAACCGCTACGATCTGACGTCAATAGCAAACTGGATAACCACTGAACGCCTTGTTTTGATGGGTGAAGCATCTCATGGAACTTCGGAGTTTTATACCAAGCGTGCCATTTTAAGCAAACATTTAATAGCCGAACACGGGTTTAATTTTGTTGCGGTAGAGGGTGACTGGTCGTCTTTTTCAAGAATAAATAGTTATGTGAAACACAAGGATGGCGGACCGCAGACCATAGAGGAGGCAATGAGTGCGCTCGATCGCTGGCCGCTCTGGATGTGGCGGAACCTGGAATTTAAGGTGTTTGTTCAGTGGCTGCACGAGTACAATGCAGGCCGGGAGGCTTCACAGCGTGTGGGTTTATACGGGATTGATGTTTATAATAATTTTGCAGCGATGGAAGATGTCGAACAATGGATCAGCTCAAAAGACAGCAGTATGGGCCGGCGTGCTGCTCGGCTGAATTCATGCGTTACCCGTCACCCCGATCCAGGAGCGTACGTCCGGATGGTAGCACAAACCGGGCAGGACTGCTCCGAAGATTTGGTTGAGGTGCTGGAAATTGTCAGGTCACTTCAGGAAAATCCGAATGCAACAAAGTGGGGATTTTTCCGGGCTGAACATGGAGCGAAAGTTGCCATCAATGCAGAAAGGCATTTTAGAGGGAATCTGGAGCCCCAGCCTGCGTCCTGGAATTACCGGGCATCACACTTTTATCTCACTGCAGAGCGGCTCATGGAATATTATGGAGAAGGGAGCAGGGGAATCATATGGGCTCATAACACCCATATTGGTGATGCTAGGGCCACTGACATGGCAAATTTCAATATGCACAACATTGGTCAGCTGAGCAGGGAAGCCCTGGGAAGGGAAAATGTGTTTAGCATCGGATTTGGCACGTACACCGGCCAGGTATTGGCTGCCCGGGAATGGGAAGGGGATATGCAAACGATGAACACACCTGAAGCACGGCCGGGATCATGGGAAAGGTTACTTGAAGAAACCGGTTACTCAAAACTATACGTCAACTTCAGGGATGATGATCTTGCTTCGATTCTGGGGCACAGGATTCCGCACCGTGCAATTGGCGTAACCTATAACCCCGCCAGCGAACAGGGCAATTATGTGCCCACGGTATTGCCGGAGAGGTATGATGCTTTTATTTTCATACGTGAAACCAAAGCCCTCGATACCCTCGATCCATAACCTGCCTTATCTATATTTCTACAGACAAAATTTTATGAATACTTTTAAAAAAGTACTGATACTGTTGGGTTTTTCAGCTTTTTTGGCATCACCACTCTGCGCACAACTACTGAATGTTGAACGTCTCCGCACAATTGCAGACACAACCGGCTGGCACGGGGATTTGGGTTTCGAGCTGTCACTGAACAGGTATAAAGACAGTGTTCTAAGGCTCGGCAATCAGGCTAATACATCTTACTATTCACATCTTCATAATTACATTTTCATCACCAGCCTTGAGATCATAAATGTAGATGGAGCCTCATTGGTAAGCAGTGGTTATGGCCACTTAAGGGGAATATTCTTGCGTGAAAAGACTTTTTCACCCGAAATGTTTCTCCAGTATCAGTATAACAACAACCTTGGTTTGAGAGGCCGATTTCTTGCAGGGGCAGGCCTACGATATACATTTATTTCCAGAGATGGATTCACCGGAAGACTAAGTTCTGCATTGATGTATGAATTTGAAAGATGGAAACTTTCGGACGACGGGTCTGTAGAAAATAATTATCTCAAAAGTACAAATAATATCTCGCTGAGAGGAAGGTTATCAGAGCAGGCAACCCTGCTTGTGATCGGTTATTACCAGGCAAGGCCCGGCCGGTTTTTCCTGCCCCGTGCAACTATTGAAAATCAGCTCAATATACGTATGAGCCGCTGGATAACTTTCTCGGTAAGTTTTGTGATGACACATGATGCCAACCCGGTGATTGATATCCCAAAATTAACATACGAACTGAAAAACGGCCTGTTGATTTCATTTTAAGCTGTGCGCGTTTTTGCTTTTTGAAGCGATCATTTTTACTATGTTCATCATCAAGCCTGTTCCGTTTAATTCAAAATGCCTGATTCAATGAGTAATTCTAAAACAGGGGGCTAATATTTATGAATAACCTGGTAAAACTGATCATCGTTTTGTTGTTTTCTGCCGCCGCATTCTGGTTTTTAAACAGGCCGGTTGGCCCCCTTCCTGCTCCGGCTATATTTTTTGATCCCATCATTGGTTTTTGGGCAAATGCTGAAACCGGAAAAAACACAGGTATCATCACATTGTCGATGGATGAAGTGTCGCAACCTGTTGAGATCTTTTATGATGAACGGGGTGTGCCTCATATTTTTGCTCAAAATGATGATGATCTCTATTTTGCACAGGGCTATGTAACGGCACGCGACCGTCTTTTTCAGATGGAGCTGCAGATTCGCGGGGCCGGGGGATATCTATCCGAATGGCTCGGTGACGATTTAATACCTTATGACCGCCACCAGCGAAGGCTGGGAATGGTTTATGGCGCTGAGCGCGCAATGGAGACTATCGAACAGGATGAAGCCGTAAAGGCTGCCCTTGATTCGTATGCTGCCGGGGTAAACGCTTATATTCGCTCACTGATCTACGAAAATTATCCACTTGAATATAAAATTCTGAATGTTGTGCCGCAGGAGTGGCAGCCTATTCATACCGCACTGCTTTTAAAATATATGACACAAATGCTTGCAGGCCGGTCAACGGATATGGAAACAAGCAATACCAAGGCACTCATGGGAGAGGAGTTTGTGGACAGGTTTCTGAGTGCCCGGTCATCGCTGATGGATCCCATTGTGCCATCCGGGACAGAGTGGAATTTTGAACCCATTGGAACTGAAAAACCGGATACACTCTATCACCCATCATTCACCAGTCATATTGAGCCATGGAAACCCCATCCTATGAACGGGAGTAATAACTGGGTTGTAGAAGGTTCGAGAACAGCAGGGGGATATCCGATATTATCGAATGATACGCATCTGAATATGACAGTTCCATCCATCTGGTATGAGGTGCAGCTCTCGACACCCGATCACAATGTATATGGGGTTACCCTTCAGGGTACGCCAGCGGTTATAGTGGGATTTAATGAGTATATAGCCTGGGGTTCCACAAACACCGGCGCGGATGTGATGGACTGGTACGAAATCACGTTCCGCGATGATAATAAAACCGAGTACCTGCACGATGGTGAGTGGCTGCCTGTAAAAAACCGAGTTGAAACCATTGTCTCGAAGAGCGGAGCTGTTGTTAGTGACACAATTCGATTTACCCATCATGGTCCTGTTTATGAAAGTGAGAGGGAAACTCCGCTCAGCGAGGTACACCAGAAAAATCTTGCCCTGCGATGGATTGCACATGATCCTTCCAACGAACTGCTGACGTTTTATGCGTTAAACCGTGCCAAAAATGTGGATGATTTCAGGGAAGCTTTCCGAACCTATAAAGCCCCCGCACAAAATATGAATTATGCAGGAATTGACGGGAATATTGCCATTCAGACCGGCGGACTCTTCCCTGTTAAATGGGAGTATCAGGGCAGGACGGTTGGAGATGGTTCCGATTCCCGTTATGACTGGAAAGAATTTGTACCCTTTGAACACAATCCATTCAGCGTGAATCCGCTGCGTGGGTTTTTGAGTGCTGCCAATCAATTCCCAACCGATGAAGAGTATCCTTATTATTTGGGTGAAGATTTTGCCCCTTATGAACGGGGCCGGCGGGTGAATGATCTGCTTCGCGAGATGGAAAACATTACCGTTGAGGATTTTAAAACGATGCTGATGGATAATTTCAGCTATCATGCATACAAGCTGCTTCCTGTTCTGCTCGAAAGGATTGAGCCGGAACGCTCCAAGCTTGATTCAAAAGAAAGGGAATTGTTGCAGGAACTGGATGTATGGAATTATCATAATGATGGGGATCAGATTGCGCCTTCTTTATTCCGGATTTGGTGGGTAAATTTATATAACGAAATCTGGGATAATAAATTTGAACCGGACATACCCGTGCGGCGCCCTTCACGAGACAATACGTTTGACCTGATTTTCCACGATCCCGAATCCGGAATGTTCAACAATATTCAGACTCAGGAAAGGGAAACTCTGAATGATCTCATATTCATCTCATACAAAAAAGCCATCGAAGAACTTACAGAGCGCTTTGGTGATTCCACAGAGAACTGGTTATGGGGATACGTGAACCGTACGAACCTGAACCACCTTGGTCAAATACCCGGAATGGGTGTTACAGATGTATTTACCGGGGGAGGGGCCGAATCTATCAACGCAATTTTTGGCAGTCACGGGCCCTCATGGCGAATGATTGTAGAGCTCGATCCGGAAGGAGTTCGGGGTTATGGTGTATATCCCGGCGGACAAAGCGGCAATCCCGGTTCCAAAACCTATGATGAATTTGTGGAAACCTGGAGAACCGGCGGGCTGTACGAACTCCTTTTCTTGCGCGACAAACCTGAAGCATCAGAAGAGTTCCCGCTTTCCATCCAGATCAGGCCCCGAACCGGATCGTAATATCAATACGGAGCACAGTTTTTTTCGAACTAATTATCAATGACCATTTCATTTACCAGAGTTAACGCATCGCAGCGATCACATCAACACAGCGCTGAACCTCTTCCTCGTTATTGATCAGGCTTGGGGCCAGGCGGGCATAAGTGTCGCGGTAGGGAGTGGTACTGGCGATAATCCTGTGATCGAGAAGTTTATCCACGACCTGATACGGGGAGTAACCCTCAACATCAAAACAGACCATCCCTGAGGAAAACTCCGCGCTTAAAGGTGTATACAGCCGAACATGCGGCATCTCTGCAAGTGTCTCTTTGGCAAGGGTGTTCAGTGCGTGTATGCGTTCCTGCACCCGTGCTTTGCCAATCTTGCTATGGAATTGAAAAGCTTCGCCGAGAGCCCAGCGATGCTCAAAGGAATGGAATCCGCCTGGAGTGAAATGATCTCCCACCGGAACCTGCTCCGGAGTAAGATATCCCAGCCAGACGCCATAATCGGGACCGAAGCTCGGCACAACCGGCGCTACGGCATCCCATGCTTCGGGCCGGCCCCAGATAATACCTGTTCCCCTTGGCCCAAAAAGCCACTTATGCGTTCCTGCAATGAAGAAGTCGCAGCCCAGTTCGTCTACTGTTACATCCTCGATTCCCAGCCCATGCACACCGTCCACGCAAAAGAGAACCCGGTTTTCGGTTTCCCGGTTAGCGTTTATTTCTTGTAACACCTTCGACATCTCTGCAATAGGAAGTTTGACTCCCGTATTAGAGTGCACCCAGGTAACCGCCAGGGCACGGGTTTGAGGTGTAATGGCATCCCGCATGCGGGTGAGAATCTCGTCAGCCGAAGCGGTGGCAGGGTTGTCATAAAGAGAGATCTGACGGACGGTTGCACCCGTACGATTGGCGCGGTGGCGGATAGACATCTCCGTGGAATAGTGATCGTGTGTGGTTGTGACGATCTCCTGGCCCGGCCGGAGTTTCAGTGTGCCATAAACAAGCCCCAGCCCCATCGTAGTGCTGTCCGTAAGCGCGATGTGATCGGGGTTTGCGCCGAGATACTCTGCGGCCGCTGCCCGTTGTTCAGCTTCGGCCGTCATGAATTGTTCTCCAAAGTAGATGGCCGGGTTTTCATCAAATGCGTACCGGTGCCGTTCGATCGCTTCAGCTACCGGACGCGGATGACTGGCGATCAGAAACATGGACATGTGGACATGTGAACGGGTAAGTGAGAATTGATCCCGAATGTGAGCCCAATTCATTGGATCGAATGTAGTTGCGGAGTCGTTTTGAAGGGGCGCAGACAGTGAAATGGCGCCTGCTGCCGGTAAAGCCCCGAGCATCAGGCCGGTTTGTTTTAAAAATGTTCTGCGTTTCATAGTGTTTCCTCGTGATTATATTTTTTTGGATTAAGAATTAATTTTGGGAGTTGCCTGCTTGCTTTCTTCTCATCCGGGTCTGTGCGGAAATCTTTGAATCACTGGGTGAGGACACCAATCCTGGAAAAGCCGGCATCAATGCTGAAGAATAGTAAACAACTGAAATTATTTCAAATCAGGAATTCCTTCTTATAAAATCTGAAACCAGCCTTGTAAACTCTTCTGGTTTTTCTATAAAGGGAAAATGCCCGGCCTCATTGATGCTTACTAAACGGGCATCTGGCAGTGATTGTTCAAGTTTTTGATCGGATTTCAACGGTATGGCTTCGATTTCTCCCCGTATAATCAATACAACACTTTGGCAGTTGGATTTTGATAATCCTATCATTAGTTATATAATAATTAATGATAGTGTATGTTTAAATAATTTTATTGTTCATTAATGACTATATAAGTTTGATCTAAAGTCTGACCTCCCTGACTGATATAGAACACCGAACACCGAATATTGAACACCGAATATTGAAGTGTGTCAATCCCTGGATATTCGATATTCAGTATTCAGTGTTCGATATTCCCCCGCAAAGCCCCTCCTTCGATATTCGATATTCAGTATTCAGTGTTCGATATTCCCCTGCAAAGCCCCTCCTTCGATATTCGATATTCAGTATTCAGTGTTCGATATTCAGTATTCAGTGTTCGATATTCCCCCGTTTTCCGTTAACAGTATCATGTTGTATTGGTCTGCTTTATCAGGCTGCCCCCATTTTTCATAGAGGTTTATAAGGCCATGTAACGTTTCTGTCTGGTACCGCTCATGGCTATCCTGAAATTCACGGATCAGTGAATACGCTTCATAAAGTTTTACTTCTGCGTCTTCAAATTCACCAAGCTTCACCAGGCACGTGCCTAACAGGCTGAGAGATTCCGCAATTTCGGGATGATGATCCGGATAAGCTTCCTGCCGGATAGCCAATGCTTCCCTGATCAGCGGTTCTGCTTCATCAGGAAAGTTCTGATCCAGATGAAGCCGGGCAAGATGGGTCACGCTTCTTGCCAGTGCCGGATGCTCATCTCCCAGTCTTGAGCGGCGGATTTCTATAGCATTGGCCAGGAGAGATTCCGCTTCCTGATAGTTGCCTGTCCTTCGCAAAAGTGAGCCAAGATTATTCAGTGATCCGGCAACATCGGGATGTTCCGGGCCGAGTAAATCAAGGCGCATGGTAAGCGATTCCCGGTATAACTGCTCAGCACGCCCGTAATTCCCGTTCAGGCTGTAAGCTGCTCCCATATTATTCATCATTGTTGCGATACCCGGATGCTCTTCGCCAAGAATAGCCTTGTATTTATCTAAGGCCTCATCGTATAAAATCAAGGCCTGATCATACTTCTCCTGCTCATATAAAATAACAGCCAGGTTATTGATGGCAGCGGCCAAATAGGGATGGTCGTCGTCAAGAGTCTCCCTGTAGATTTTCAGGCCTTGATTGTTATATTGTTCAGCATCATCCAGCATACCCAATCGTTGCAGCAATAATGCAAAGCTTATCATATCGGATGCAACATCTATGTGGTTTTCACCCTTCAGTTTAATGCCAAGTTCGAGAGACTGCCTGAGTTTTTGTTCCGCTTCTTCAAATTTTCCCTGATCCTGCAGCAGATTGCCCAATCGCTGAAGCGTTGAATGAATGCTGGAATGTTCCGCTCCTAAAAGCTTTCTGCGTATGGAAAGTACTTCCCTGAAAATGGCTTCAGCGTCATCATATTCACCAGTGGCGTGCAGAACCATAGCAAGGCTGTTGAGACTCGCCGCAACAGTTACGTGTTCCGTGCCAAAGTGAGCCCGGCGTATATCAAGAGATTCCCTCAGCAGATGCTCTGCTTCTTCATATTCCCCTGTATAATGGTATAATACCCCGAGTTGGTGCATACTTTGAGCTACCTGTGGATGATCATTTCCAAATTGATTTTTGCGAATATCCAACGCCTGCTTCAGAGGTGAACCGGCCTCATCATACATACCCAGGCTTTGATATACCCGCCCAACCACCTCAAATAATTGAGCCTGAATTTCAGGCTGGCCTTCAAGATTTTCAGCCTGTTCGATTCCACGTTCAAGAAGTTCCCTGGCCGTAATGTTTTCATTTTGCGACACACCTGGCCGTCCTGCTTCGAACAAACCCATCAGAAAACCGGTAACTTGTTCAGCTTTTGCTGTTTCCTGCTGTGCCTTATGCAAGGCAGCAGTGGTTTGCTTCGAATGCCAGGTGATAGTAAAAGCATAACCAAACAGTAGAAATAGAATGACTGCAACTGAAACTACTGCCAAAGAATGGCGGCGAATAAACTTTTTGGCTCTGTAAATTCGGGAATCCGGATGTGCTGCAACCGGCCTGCCGGAAAGATATAACCTGATATCTTCTGCAAATTGCTGAGCCGAGTTGTAGCGGCGGCCGGGTTCTTTTCTTATCGCCTTCAGGATGATGGTGTCGAGATCACCTTTTAATTTTTTTTGAAGTGCCCGGAGCTCTAATGTGTGTATTGATCCCTTTTCGACTGGAGGGATACTTTCATTTTGATCATCAACATTAATTTTTGTAACTGCCGTACTCGGACGGGTAGGTGGCTGCTCACAGATTATTTGTTCAATTTCGCTGGGAGTTCTTCCCGTAACTTCATAAGGCGGGCATCCGGTTAGCAGTTCATAAAGCACCACTCCAAGCTGGTAGATATCAGAGGTGGTTGTTACGGATTCACCTTTCACCTGTTCGGGGCTTGCATAAGCCGGAGTTAGCGGAAGCAGTCCGGTTTTGGTAACCGGTGCCTGTCCTGCCAATATGTGATTATGGTTTAGCCCCTTGGCAATTCCAAAATCCAGCAGTTTTACCGTACCATCGTTTTTAACCATAATATTGGATGGCTTGATGTCGCGATGCACAACCAGTTTTTGGTGGGCATACTGAATGGCCTCGCAAACATCCATAAACAGCTCAAGGCGCTGGTTTATGGTTAACTGATTTTCATTGCAGTAGCGATCGATGGGCATACCCTCCACATATTCCATGGCAAACCAGGGCTGGCTGTGCCTGGTGATGCCACCATCGAGCAGCACGGCAATATTCCGGTGATTCAGGCTCGCCAGGATTTGACGTTCATTTAGAAATCGCAGGGTTTGGTTTTTGTGAGAAAAACCGGCAAACAACAACTTTAATGCAACTTTCTGCTGATATTGTTCATCAGCCCGCTCAGCAAGATAAACCCGGCCCATCCCCCCCCGGCCAAGCTCTTTCAGAATTTTATAAGGCCCCACATTTTCACCAATATTTTCTGCGGTACTCATTTCTGATATAACAGTTTCCCTTAGCTCTTCAATTGAATGGTCCAAAGGACTGTGTATATGATGGGATTCAATCAGAGATAAAACCTCTTTTAACAGGTTCTCATCACTGCCACAAGCGTTTGTGATGTATTTCGCACGTACTTCCCCATCCAGCTCAAGTGCATTAGAAAAGATTTCTTTAACCTGGTTCCAGTTTACTTTGTTAGTCATGAGTGTTGAAAGCTAAGCGCCATGCGCCATGCGCTCAGCGCATGGCGCTTAGCGTGAGAGTGACTTTTGAAAATTTGTAATTTTACGACACAATTCGTCCAATTCTTCTTTTATTTCTTCTGATACCAACTTTCGCCTGTTCATTAAGATTAGAATATTGGCATTTTCAAAAGTAGACCTGCGTGCATATTCCAGGTAATTGATAAAAACTTTTTTTGACCTTGAACCTGAGCCTTCTGCAATATTATTTGACACGCTCATTCCGGCACCTCGTATTTGCTCTGCAAATCGGAATAATTTTCTTTGTTCCAGATTATCAGCTATATCAAATAACTTGTCAGCAATTTTTATTGCTAACTGCCAAATTTCTAAATTTTCAAATCTAAAGATTACCATCACTTTATGAATATGTAGTTGCTGTTTCATTCCTATTGAAATGAACCAGTTAACTAACATTTCTTACAATTATATCAGCATTTTTTTCTAAACACCAAACGCTAAGTGCAATGCGCATCGCGCTTAGCGCCCGGCACCCAGCTCCCGGTTGAGCCATGCGCGTGCCATGTTCCAGTCCCGGCTTACGGTTGGGGTTGAAATCCCAAGAGCATTTGCTGTTTCTTCAATCGTTAGGTCTCCAAAGAACCGGCATTCAACCACACGATCCTGGCGCTCCTCAAATTTTTCAAGCCGTTCAAGAG
>SKKO01000111.1 GCA_007123715.1 Balneolaceae bacterium
ACGATAACATTCATCAAGTGTGATTTTTCCTGCAGTTGGCGATACCACGTTTGTTTTCCAAGATTCATAAAAAATTTCCGGGGTTTCCATCTTTGGCTCTTTATTAATGCAGAATCAGTTTCGTTCAATACCCAAAGATTTTTGGAGATTGCCCTGTCTGTATCTGCGGTGTTTAAAAAATAAATAATGAGATCCGGGTGCATTTGTTTGCCTTTTACCGTAAGCCATCCCGGCCAATCGGCCATCCCGGCTCCCCCGACTCCTCCGTTCAAAAAGCTAATGGAATCATTATGATAACTTTCTGATGAAAACTTTGATAAATGTGATGAAATGGTATGTTCTTTGGATAGATAAAGGCCAAATGTAAATGAATCTCCTATTAGCAGAACCCGGTATTTCTCTCTCTGCTGATTGAACTCTTCGCCTCTGAGGCCGAAATCGTTTAGCCTGTAACGGTTTTTTCTTTCATCTGAATGATGCATCGCTTCCAGATTTACGGTATTCATCATAAATCCTTCAGGATGCATTTCAATCCAGGTTACCATTCTGTTTTGAGGCAGCAGAACCCTGACTAACATTTCAGCCAATAATACGGCGATTATGATCCCAATGATTAGTATTGCAATATGTTCGCCAAATTTTTTCAAGTATAGGGTACCGAAATCTCCCGTTAAAAAAATGGCTGCCGGTTTCCGGGCAGCCATCTGTCATCATAGGTTTCTGATAATAAAGCCTGAAAATATCACAGGCCAAAAACGTCTCTTCCGAGAAAGAGAGCACTGTCGCCCAGTTCTTCTTCAATTCTCAGAAGCTGGTTGTATTTGGCAACACGGTCTGTACGGCTCATGGAACCTGTTTTGATTTGTCCTGCATTTGTAGCCACGGCAATATCTGATATGGTGGTATCCTCAGTTTCACCTGACCGGTGGGAGATAACTGCGGTATAACCGTTCTTGTGTGCCATTTCGATGGCGTCAAGTGTTTCGGTTAGTGACCCTATCTGGTTTACTTTTATCAAAATGGAATTTCCTACTTTCTGCTTAATTCCATCTGCAAGCCGGGTGGTGTTCGTAACAAACAAGTCGTCACCAACAAGCTGTACTTTACTTCCCAGTGATTCGGTAAGAACTTTCCAGCCATCCCAGTCATTTTCATCAAGGCCATCTTCTATGGATATGATCGGATATTTTTCGCACCATTCTGCCCAGTATTCAACCATTTCGTCAGAATTACGTTTGGAACCGTCGCTCCATTTAAATTCATATAGCCCGGTTTCTTTGTTGTAAAACTCGGATGCAGCAGGATCGAGGGCAATAAGAACGTCATCACCCGGTGTATATCCTGCTTTTTCGATCGCAGTGAGAATTACCTCCAGGGCTTCTTCATTTGATTTCAGGTTTGGTGCAAAACCTCCTTCATCTCCAACTGCGGTTCCATAGCCTTTGGATGCGAGTACTTTTTTAAGATTGTGAAAAATTTCAGCACCCATCTGCACCGCTTTACTGTAAGTATCGGCGCCTGCCGGCATAATCATAAATTCCTGCGGATCAACGTTGTTATCAGCATGTGAACCTCCGTTGATGATGTTCATCATGGGCAATGGCAATACTTTTGCATTCACTCCACCCAAATATCTCCATAATGGCAGGCCTGCATTAATTGCAGCAGCTTTGGCCACAGCCATGGAGACACCCAAAATTGCATTGGCACCCAGGTTTGATTTATTCGCGGTTCCATCAAGCTGAAGCATGATGTTATCTATCTCGGTTTGTAGGTGAACCGGATAGCCTACCAGTTCATCCGCAATGGTTTCGTTTACATTTTCCACTGCTTTAATTACACTCTTGCCAAGAAAGTAACCGCTGTCATTATCCCGAAGCTCAACAGCTTCGTGTTCTCCGGTTGATGCGCCGGATGGGACTGCGGCACGGCCAACAATTCCATTAGTAAGGGATACGTCTACCTCAACGGTTGGATTTCCCCTTGAATCCAGTATTTGTCGTGCATGAATATCTTCTATTAAACTCATAATCTTGTTTTTTTGTTAGTAAAATTTACATCCCTATAATGTAACGCTAAATCTTATTACCATAAAGTAAAACCGATGAAACAAATCCTTTTATTTGATATTGACGGAACACTTTTACATGTAAATAAGTCTTTTACAAAACAACTGTTTTTAGAAATAGCTAATGAACTGAACATCACTTTCTCTCACATGAAAAACAGTTCATTTGCAGGGCGGACCGATAAAGACATTTTTGAAGAACTTGCATCTGTCCATCCTCAGTCTGATTTGTTCTATGATGAACTGAAACAATGTTACCTTGAGTATATGAATAATTATTTCATGACCGAACACGTTTCTGCCATAGAGGGTGCGGTTGAGGCGGTCTGTTCAGCCTGGGAAAAAGGTTATAAAGTAGGTTTGTGCACAGGTAATTTCAGGGAAACAGCCTATTTAAAAGTACATGCTGCGGGGCTTACTGATATATTTGGTTTCGGAGGGTTCGGATGCATGCATTCAGACAGGATATATATACCGAATGATGCCCATCACGAATTTGTTGAAAAGTTTGGCTTTAGGCCGGAACCTGAACATTATGTAGTAATTGGAGATACTCCTAATGATATTCGATGCGCCAAATATTTTGGTGCTGTTTCACTGGCCGTATCAACCGGCAGTTATTCAAAAAATGATCTGGAAAAAGCCAACCCGGATATATTGCTATCCGATCTGTTCAACATTCAGGAACAGCTGGACAGATATTTCGACTGATCACATGGAATAGTAGTGTGTCTACAGTAAAATAGCAGGTGAGTGATCCCAGTTGGGACAGTATCTTAATCTTACCAGAACCATCCAAAAGTAAACGTAATCTGCGGAGAGCCGAAAAAACTTTGCGGTTCAAAAAATGGCTCGAGAATCAGGTTTCCATCCTGGTCGAACTGGAAAGGACTTTGTCCCGGAGGTACATTTTGCCGTAATGCAGGTTGATTTGGCATCATTATCTGAATAGAGTTCGGAAAATAGTAGAAGAAATATCCGAATTCAACGCTGCTCAACCGTGCAAAGTTGCTTCCGATATCCAGTCCGATTTTAAATTCACCGGCTCCGCCCCAGTGCCATTCGCCTTCACTCCAACCCGTAAATACATCATTTACGGGTTCAAAAAAGTTTGCGAATTGCTCCCGGAAGCCGTTATTATTGATATCATCGAAATATGGATATGAAAATGCGGTAGCAGGCCCAATCGCCGCACTAACAAAAAACCGGTAATCTTCCTGTATTACATCAGCGAATAATCGCTGTCTGATGCCAAACATAAGAGGAAATCCAAATGCCCGCTGATACTTGTTAGGAATAATTTGCTGACCAAAAAAGAAGTCGGTAAACGTTTGTTCACTTGCATCACGAAGTGCCGTTAAACGAAGAGATGCTGTCAGTTCGGTTTGCGGTGCAATAACCTGTCTCATTTCTCTGCCAAAACCAAAACCAAAGTTATTCATCAAAAAATTAAAACCGAATCCGGATCCGTATTTTTCATTCAGGGTGGAGATATCTCTTGGTATTTCAAGTACGGGTGGTTCAATAGTTTGTGCCCTGGTATTTTCAAACAATGATAAAACGAAAACCAAAGGTAAAAAAAATAAAATATTACGGTAAGTTGTCATTAACTTGATTTGTTATTTATGTTTTAATCCTTAACGCAAAAATCTTTACCAGCATTGCATTACGGCAGAATAAAATACCCTTTTTTAAGAATCTTTAGATCTTTCTTTACATTACACATTTGATTATTGTTTCAAATTGGCTTTTATTCATGCTAAATTTTACCCAACTCATAAACAATTCTATTTAGCCGGGTTTTTATTATGAGCACTTTAACTAAGTATATGGTTTACGGACCAAAAGATACATTAAGACGATTTCCAGAAAAACTATTTGAACTGCATGAGCCTAAATTTCTCTACAGTTACAATGATACTTCTGGTAATGAGAAAGTTTACGTAGCAGTTTTTGAACAATATGAAAAACAGATCAATGCAACAATTACGCTGACGTGTATTGTTGAATGCACTAACAGCCACAACCGAATTGAAATGAAAAAGTCGGGTGGACGTATGGGCTTTCGTGGAAGCTCCTTATCCGAGGAAAAAAATATTGAATCGGATGTTGTGGACTTTATCATGGATTTTTCGAAGCGATTTGGACTTTCATTACAGGAAATTATTGAAAAGAAAGAAACAGAGAATACCGATACCTGAGTTGGCCACAGTTTATACCCTTCTTTTATGAAAAAAACTGAACAGGCATGGACAGTTTTGTCCATGCTTGAATGGGCTACAGGCTATTTTGAGAAAAAAAAAGTTCCTGATCCCCGACTGAGCATAGAATGGATATTATCAGAGGTTCTTGGTGTTAAACGGCTCGATCTATACCTTCAATTCGACAGGCCTCTTTCTTCCGAAGAACTGGATGCAATCAGGCCTCTGGTTATCCGGCGAGGTGAATTCGAGCCTTTACAATATATTACAGGAAGCACCGGATTTCGGAATATTCGGATCAAAGTAACACCTGATGTATTGATTCCCCGCGCAGAAACAGAACAGTTGGTTGATCTGATTCTGAGTCATCCGATAAATACTTCCGGCAATACCATTCAATTATTGGATCTTGGTACAGGCAGTGGCTGTATACCTATTGCAATAAAAAAAGAAAACCCTTCCTGGACATGTTCCGGCGCCGACATCTCTGATGATGCCCTCAAAATTGCCAAAGAAAATTCAACGTTTAACCAAACAGATGTCTTTTTTTTCCGGGCTGACATCATGCACCCGGAACAATCAAAAGAATTATCTGAAGGCAACTGGGATATTATTACCTCAAACCCGCCCTATATAACCATGGATGAAAAAAAAGAGCTTAACCGGCAGGTTTTGCAGTATGAACCGGGAATCGCACTATTCCATCCTGACCCACTGAAACTCTACAGAACCCTAATCAGATTCTCCTCAAAAAAAGGCGCGTCTCTTTACCTTGAGTGTAATGATAAAACCGCACAAAACGTCGCTGATATATGTGCTGAATTTTATCATGAGGTTACCCTTCACAAAGATTTTGACGGGAACAACAGGTTTGTATCGGGCTTGAACTCTGTAAACAATTAGGCATCAAGGGGTTTATATTCTTTTCAAGAGCTTTTCAAGCAGTCAGTCAAAAAAAGATCTAAAAAATGTTGATAACTTGTGGAAAAGTTTTTTTAGTTTTTTTTAGTCGGAAATGTCGGGTGAAAAACTGTGTTAGGGAATTGTTAAGACGTGTCAAGCGAAATTTTACAATTCAGATCAAAAATCTATAATCGATTGCGTACCATTGATTAACGGTGTTTATGTAAATGTGGATAACTTTCAGAAAAAGTAAAATTTTTTGTTTGATTTGTGCTTCAGAAATTCACATTTTGACGTTGGAAAATTAAATGGCAAAAACTTGCCGTGTGGATAACTAAGGGAAATTTAACCTGATAAATTGCTCTATCTGGAGGCATTGCAACCTTGAATAAACTAACCGCTGACTCTGCCTGGAATGATTGTCTGGATATCATTCAGGATAATATCAGTTATCAAAAATACAAATCGTGGTTTGAGCCGATCAAACCTGCAAAGCTGGAAAATGATACGCTTACTATTCAGGTGCCGAGCCAATTTTGGTATGAATGGCTTGAAGAGCACTACTTTAATATGCTTCGGTCCACCATAGCAAAGGTACTTGGCAAAGAGGGTAAATTGGAATATTCTGTATTAGTGGAAAGGTCAGACCGTCTGGAAGATAATCGTTCTATTCGATTACCTCAGCGCCCAATGCCACCTCAAAAACCGCAGGAAATGAATACCTTTGCCGATTATTATCCCGGGAAAATTGAAAATCCGTTTGTAATACCCGGCATTAGAAAAACGAATATTGATTCAAACCTTAATTCCAACTATGTTTTTGACCGATATATAGAAGGTGACTGTAACCGGCTTGCCCGTTCGGCGGCAATGGCCATTGCTGACAATCCCGGGAAAAATTCCTTTAATCCATTGTTCGTTTATGGCGGTACCGGTTTAGGAAAAACACATCTGATTCAAAGCATTGGAAATAAAATAAAACAGCAGTTTGGTGACGAACAAGCTGTACTTTACGTCTCTTCTGAAAGCTTTACCAACGAATTTGTTCAAGCCATACGGAATAACCGTGCAAGTGAATTCTCATTGTTTTATCGGAACATAGACGTGCTGATTGTAGATGACATTCAATTCTTCAGGGAAAAAGAAAAAACACAGGAAGAGTTTTTTCATATTTTTAATACCCTCCACCAGGATGGCAAACAGATTATTCTGAGCAGTGACCGGCCGCCCAAAGATATTCCCGATATCGAAGAACGGCTCATTTCACGTTTTAGTTGGGGTTTAAGCGCTGACCTCCAAATTCCGGAATACGAAACCCGTTATGCCATACTAGAGCGTAAAGCCAGCGACAATGGAATCTCCCTGAACCCGGAAATTATTGAATTTATTGCCTATAATTTCAAATCCAATGTGAGGGATCTGGAGGGAGCCATTATCAAATTGCTAGCAACCGCATCACTAAAACACGTGGATGAGATTGACCTTCCAATGGCAAAATCGGTATTAAAGGATATGGTGAAAAGTTCCAATTCACAGATATCAATCGAATTTATCCAGAATTATGTCTGTGAATATTTTGGTATCGACACAAATAAGGTGCGTGAAAAAACCCGCAAACAGGAAATTGTGGAAGCCCGGCAGATAGCCATGTTCCTCGCAAAAAAATACACTAAATCGAGCCTGAAAACGATTGGCCTTCAGTTTGGCGGACGCGATCACTCCACGGTTATACATGCCATATCTACTGTAGAAGAGCGCCTTTCCACAAGCCCCAAGCATAAGCGCATTCTGAAGGAACTCGAACAGAAAATAGAAGTGGCAACACTATAAAATAGAAAAAGCCCCCTGGATGGAGGCTTTATTAAAATACTTCTGAAATATACGTTCAGGCGTTTAAAGTATAATCAAGGGTTATTTCACAATTAAGCACCTTGGAAACCGGGCAACCTGCCTTGGCACCATTGGCTATCTTGTCAAAATCCTCTTCGGTAATGTCAGGCACAGTAGCTTGAAGAGTGATTTCACTTTTCACAATCGACCAACCCTCGCCATCTTTATCAAGGCTGATTACAGAAGTTGCTTCAAGTGTATCGGCCGTGTAACCGGCTTTTTGAAGTCCCACACTGAGTGCCATTGCGTAACACCCTGCATGGGCTGCGGCAATCAGTTCCTCCGGATTGGTACCAAGTTTTCCGTCCTCATTCTCAAAACGCAATTTAACTGAATACGGTTGTTGATTAAAAACTCCGCTTTTGGGTGTGCTAAGTGTTCCGGATCCTTCAAATCCCGAACCTTTCCAAACGGCTTTTGCAGTACGTTTCATAATATTAATTTTTGGGTTAGTGTTATTTATCGATTAAAATAATTGCATTTGATACAGCCCGCTCACCTTCATGGTCAAACTCAAGGTTATCGCTGGGAAAATTTACAATTCCATCCACATTTTTTTCCCTGATATACATGGCTGTAGACCCGCCCCCATCAAGGTTCAAAGCATTTGTAGCACCAAGATCCACGAAAAACCGGGCCAATTCAGGTATGGTCATTCCATATGACTGGAATGACCTTCCATCCACTGTAACAAGAAATAACCGCCCGTCATCGGTAGTGGCAACAGCCGTTCTCGGATGCCGGTTTTGGTTAAATGGATCATCATTGAAATCTCTTGCCTCACCATTATACACTAATAGCGGGCCTGAACTTAACAAATTCTGAATGTAAAGGCTGTGCCATCCCTCAGCGGGCTTTGCATATATCACAGCTTTGCCATCACTATTCCATCCAATTCCTCCATTTTCCGTGTAAGGATTTCCCCTTATCGCACCATCGGTAATTACTTCTCCCTTTACTTTCATGTATACCACTGAACCGCCGGCATCGATATTAAAAAAAGAACCGTTAATCGCTGCGAGTGCATTCTGTTGCACCGCCAGGGTACTGGTTTTAATTAATTCATTCTGAACATAAACAATTTGTAATTCAATACCGGCAACATCGCTCTGTACCTCAATCATATTGATGCTTAGCCTTGCATCAAACAGATCATCACCCCGATAATTCCACCAATTCACTCCATTTCTGATTTGCTCAATTTCCCAGTCGAGATCACCGGCAGTTTTTTGTTCAACCGGCTGAGCTATAGAATGATTACCAATGAGTAGACAGAATACAACCACTGTTGTGAAAAAACCATACAGGCCGCCAGATTTCCAGTCATTAGGTATCCAAAGAATCATTTTTAAAATCTCAATTTCAATTAACAGATCTCACGTTATCAGTATTGAATAAAATAATATAAAACAAAATCATAATTTGTGGAATTCCAATGTCTTCAAAAGGTTCTTACCGGGCCAATTGGTATTCTTTCGGCGGGGTTTTGCCAGCCAGATGCCTTACAAAATAATCCCAGGTTCGGCGTATATGATAGGGATCACTGGCATAACCATGACCCCGGTTAGGCATCACAATGAGATCAAAATCTTTGTTATGGCGAATCAATTCATTGATGAGCAGCAGGGTCATCGAAGGATGCACGTTGGAATCCATCGTTCCATAGGAAATCAGAAGCTTTCCCTGCAGATTTTTTGCAAGCAGCTGAAGTGCCTGATTCTCATAATTATCCTCTCCATTGGTATTTTCGAGCATACCCTGAAATTTTTCACCCCAATAATAGGTGTAGCCGCGGTTGTCGTGATTACCCGCACTTGAAACGCCCACTTTAAAAAATTCAGGATATTGAAGCATGGCAGCTGCAGTGGCATACCCACCACCGGAATGGCCATAAATACCTGCCCTTTCAAGATCAATAAACGGGTATTTTTCTGCAAGCTGTCTCATTCCGTATATCTGATCGGGCAGACCATTATCGGCCATATTGCCGGCATAATATGTATGAAAATCCCTTGAACGCATCGGGCTGCTCCCAAGGGCGTCAATTGCCACAACCACAAAACCCAGCTCTGCAAGTGCCTGTGCTTCCATCCGGTACGATACACTGAAATTTCTTGATCCAAGGCTCCCGGATTGCGGGCCGGGATAATTGGCATTAATGATGGGATACTTTTTGGTTTTATCAAAATTTGATGGAAGCAGCATAATTCCATATAAATCGGTTTCTCCATCGCGTGCTTTTACGGTAACAGGGACTGGTTTTTGCCAACCTGTATCCAACAGATCAACGATATCGCCCTCTTCAAGTTCCATTAAAAGATTTCCGTCCGTGTCTCGAAGTACAGTACGCGGCGGTGTGGTGAAGGTGGAAAACGTATCTGCAAACCATGTTGCATC
>SKKO01000332.1 GCA_007123715.1 Balneolaceae bacterium
TTCAGGCTTCGGATTACCCGGTTAACGTTTCGGTTCATGGGCTTGATGAGCATTCCGAACATACGTGGCGTTTCAAAATGACATATGGGACCAATGAGCTCACGGCAGACCTGTTACCCGGTAAACCCATACAATTGCTACGCGGATACGACAGAGTTGAGATGGTAAAAATCCGTATGGATGAAGCCATTACTGATAGCAGGTTATTACCGAATTACCCAAACCCCTTCAATCCGGCCACTACTATACATTATCAGCTTCGTGAAAATACGCACGTACGGATTGAAGTTTTTGATGCAATCGGCCGCCGGGTTCAGGTTCTGGCCAGCGAATTCCAGACATCTGGTGTATACAAAGTGAATTTTGATGCCAGGCACCTGTCCACCGGCATGTATATCGTGCGTTTTGTAGCAGGAGGTGAATCACACATTCAAAAAATTACACTGATCAAATAACCATGAATTGCTCGTTTAATAACCAACAGGTTCAAAATAAAAAAGGATATGTTTCCTCCTTTCTGTTTTTAATAATTGTGTCATTATTTTTGTTTGCCGGTTATGGCTGTAATATTTTTGAAGAAGGTGAGGGAACGTTTAATCTGGTCACACAAGCGTTACCCTCAACAGCAGGAACGATTATAACCACGGGAACGGGTAATGTTGAGTTGCTTGCCCTACCCAACGAAAACTGGGTATTCTCGCATTGGTCGGGTGATGTGGATTCTATAGAAAATCCGCTTCAGATTACGCTTAACCAAAATACACAGCTATTTGCCAATTTTATACTCTCAGGTAATGATTACCGGATTTTACTATCGGTTACTGACGGTCAATTTATATCCGGTCTTGAGTTTGGCCAGGTAACCGGGGCAACGGATGGTTTTGATACATTTATTGACCTTGAAGCCCCGCCACCGCCCCCCGATGGTGTACTTTTCGCTTGGTTCGAGGGATCAGACCGCCCTTTGTTGCATGATTACAGGAACCCCTTTGCAATTGAGCCGGTCTGGAAACTGATCATCAGGCCCGGAAACAGGCCGGATATTAAGCTGAGCTGGGAAATCGAAATAGCGCGGGAATCAGGTACCTGGATGCTTACGAATGAAGATGAGTCTGTTCAAATCGATATGAGAACTGTAAAAAGTGTTGAATTTAACGTTGATGTAATTACAACATTTACAATTATGTATTTACCCTGATCAACTCGGATTTAACATTTAGGCTATGTTGATTTACGTGGGTAATGGATGCTGGATATTTGATCATTTTTCCCCGTTAGGGATACCCATATAAATCAGCATAGAGCCTAAGAGAATCCCTCAATCCGAGAACATGATTGTTATTTCTGCAACTCTTTTACCCAGGTTGCGGCCTTTGATCAGGAATAATTCAGCCGGCTGCTGTTGATGAAAGCTCTCAAAAGGGCTTTCCCCTGTAATGGCCGATGCCCCAAACGGCTGGGTCCAGTCAGGCCCGCCAACTACAATCATCCCGAATACCAGCATACTTTGCAGAATATTCATCTGCACGATCTCCTCTCCGGCCGATATGCCACCCGCAGTCACAAAAGCAGCCCCGATTTTATTTTTCAGCGGCTGCCCTTCAAACGGCCAGGAAGCGATAAATGCGGAGATTTGCGGCGATACATTGGCATTATATACAGGGCTTCCAACAATGATAGCATCTGCATTTATAAGGTCTTTTTCGGATACGTCACTCACACTTTTCAGCAATACCATAACCCCCTCAACAGAATTGGCTCCCTCTGCTACAGCCTGTGCAAGCCTTTCCGTACTGCCGGCTTCACTGTGATAAACGATAAGTACATTTTTTTGGGCTAGCGCTAATGAAACAGCATAAAACAAAGACAAAACAATCAAAATTATATAGAACCGTGCCATCTGTAAACTCCCAATCTAACTTAAGACTTTAAATATATTCTGTCTAATATCCCACTCTTCAGCCTCTTTCGTTTTTTGATATGTGCACATTACTTTCCACCAATGAAGTATGATTCGGGTTTTTAAATCTTTTATGTACCTGCCACTGGTGCAATCTGTTCCGGTGAAATTACACTTCCGGGCAATTCCATAATATCTATTCGCCTGAAATGAATTTCAGCGCCTTCCGATTCGGGACAAATATAACCTTTCTTTCTTTTGGGTGACCTGATCCCGTTCACAAATTTCCCGTTAACAGAAAGTTTAAGGGTACCATCTACACACACTACCAGGTAACGATTCCATTGCCGGGTATTGTTCATTCGCTGTTCAAGTGCGTAACTTCGCCCGGGCACAGCAACAGAAGGATTATCGGGTATGGTTCCCTCCAGTCCCATAACCGGAAACAGGTGTCCGTGTACATACTCCACCGGCCGGTTGTGGATCACGGCCCATTCCGGATCGAGCATTTGCACCTCCATCCCTCTTGGAAACGGTGTATCTTCGTGAGCAAACGGATCAGCCCAGACAAATACTCCCGAATTCCCGCCCTCTTCCATAAACCGCCATTCGATATCCAGAATGAAGTTTTCGTACTGATTTTCGGTTCGCATTACCCCAATGGGCCAGCCGGTGCATTTCAATAAACCGTCTTCCACCCACCAGGTATCTTCAGATGTGTTTATATCCACAAAGTTGGTGAGATCTTTACCATTAAATAGTTTTGTAAAACCCGGTCTGGTATCATCAGCATAATCTCCGGCAGAGCCGGTAAGTACGGGAAGTCCAAGCCCCGCAGATGCAAGCAATGCCCGTTTGGTAAATTCGCGTCTGTTCATGGTTCTTTTTTATATGTTCAGTTTTGTCAGGCAGAAAAAGCTTCTCTGAGAAGGCCAATACTTTCCGCTACAGCCTCAGCTGAAGTAGCGTGACCCTCAAATTCAATGGATATATATCCTTTATAATCAACATTATGAAGAATATTGGCAATCCGTTTATAATCAAGATCTAGTGTATAAAAACGGCCGCCTCCATAATACGTTTTGGCCTGAATAAAAACGGTATAGGGTGCAATAGCCTCGATTTGTTCGTATGTATTTTCCAGGAAATTGCCTGTATCCATCAAAACACGTAGCCAGGGTGAATTCACAGCATTCATAATGTGAAGCAAGCCTTCGGCCGTACGGGTCATACCCCAGTGATTTTCGAGGCCAAGCATAACTCCATGCTCTTCAGCAACAGGCATAATTTCATGGATGGAATCGATCGCCCAGCGCATTCCGTCCTCTTCTGTATAACCCTCAACAGGCGGCTCGATGCCACGGTTATCCATAAGTTCGGCAAATGAGCCGGAAGTGTTCCATCTGCCCGCGCTAATCCGGATACAAGGGATTCCCATATCATGTGCAAGCCGAATAAAGCGTATGGTATCATCGATACTTTTTTGCCTTTCTGCTGGGTCAGGGTTTACAAAATCCTGGTGTGTGGATAAGCAGTTCAGATGAACACCATGCACAAGAGCATGCTTTTTCAATGCCCGAATATAGTCGGGATCTTCACTCTCCATTTGCCGGTGCAGAATGTCCACACCATGCACTCCCAGTCGGGATGCCTCTTCAATTACAAAACGGATTGGTGTTCGCTGCGGGCTGAAATGCCAGTAGGAATAACTGGATATTCCCAGTTTTACATGAAACGGACTTTTACCGGTTGAACTTACTGAGGATTCTGATTTCCCTGCCAGTGCGGTAAGTGGGATGAGAGTTCCGGCGGCAATTCCGCCAGATAGTTTTTTTAAAAAAGATCGTCGGTTTGTCATGGTTAGCAGATTCTTTTAGATCATAATTACTTTAAAAAGCAGATTACATCAAGAATGATCAAAAAGCAAAGAAGAATAACGGCCCGGATGAGTTGGATAAATAATTTTGGGAGCTGAACTGAAGGCTTTTTTGATTGTCAATTCATCATTCAGTTTCTCATTCCGCCGCGCTCTATTAATTCGCGTGCACTGTTCAGTGCCGATTCGGTAATTTCTTCACCGCTCATCAGGCCGGCCACCTCGCGAATATGTTCTTCCTCCGAAAGTGATTCAATCCGCGTAGTGGTACGCTCGCCATTCTCAATTTTTTGAACCCTGTAGTGCTTATGTGCCTGGCTCGCAATCTGGGGTTGATGGGTGATGGCGATGATCTGACAATATTTGGAAAGTTTTCTCATTTCACGTCCCACTTTTTCTGAAATCTGACCACTGATTCCATTGTCAATTTCATCAAAAATCATCACCGGAAGATGGTGCTCTTTTGCCAGGATGGACTTCAGGGAGAGCATCACACGGCTTATTTCACCGCCCGATGCAATTTTTGCAAGCGGCTTTGGCTCTTCTCCCTTATTGGTAGAGATAAAAAACCGGATGTCATTGCAACCATTTTCGTTGCATTCTACATTTCTGCCATTTATTTCAATCCATCCATTTTCTGCTACAACCCAATCTACCTGTACGTGAAACTGTCCGTTTGCAATACCTAAATTTTTTAGTGCTTCAACGATTTCCGATGATAATTTTTTACCGGTTTCGAGGCGCTTTCCATACAAGGCGATGGCTTTTTCTCTAAGTATGCCGGCCTGTTCCAGGATTTCAGTATGGATGCGTTCGATTTCAAGGTCAAAATTTTCCGCGATATTCAATTCGGATTTAATCTCATTATAATACCTGATGAGTTCAGTTACCGGGCGCTGATATTTTTTTTGAAGGCGGTTCAGTTCAGACTGCCTCCTCCTGAGTTTCTCAAGGCGTTGCGGATTGAATTCAATTCGCCCGCGGTAGCGTTCAGCAAAATGGATTGTTTCCTGGATGCTGATTCGGGCCGCTGTTACTTCCTGCAGGTAATTCTCGAACTCAGGCTCGATTCGAGCCATATCCTCCAGGTTCAGCTTGATCGTATTCAGCATCTCCATCAGGCTCACTTCATCACCGCTGCCAATTTCAGCTATTGCGGCAGCTTTTTGATCGAGGTCTTCGGCATTATCAAGCAGGGTCATTTCTGATGCCAGTTCTTCTTCTTCATCCGGATTCAGATTTGCTGCTTCCAGTTCTTTTACCTGGAATTGGTACAATTCGGTCCGGTCTTTCAATTCACGCTCTCTTTTTTTGAGTTCTCTTAATTTTTTTTGCAACAATTGCATCGCAAGGTATTCACGCTTGTATTCCTGAAGTAACGGCTGAACCAAATCGAACTGATCAATGACTTCTCTGTGATTTTCATCTTTTAATAGTAACTGATGATCGTGCTGTCCGTGGAGGTCAACAAGCTGATCACCAACTTCTTTTAAAACAGAAATATTTACCGGTGTATCATTAATAAATGCACGGCTTCCGGCCTGGCGGATTTCCCTCCTCAAAATAAGCTCTTCACTGAAATCAACGAGATTTTTTTCAAGATAGCTTTTAAGCCAGCCGTTACTCCCCACCCGAATAACGGCTTCCGCAATCGCTTTATCGGCACCCTGGCGTATTACCTCAGTGTCAGCACGTTCGCCCAATATCATGTTCAGTGCCCCGATGATGATCGATTTTCCTGCGCCGGTTTGACCGGTAAGTACATTCAATCCGCTTTCAAATTGAACATCCAGTTCATCAATCAGTGCAAAGTCTTTGATATATAGGGATTTGATCATGATTCAACATTCAATATTTTCAAAACGATTCAGAGGTTGTATTCACTTTTGAGGTTAAAATAGAATTAATCTTATTGATCTCGGAAAAATATTTATCCGGAATATCAACTAATTTATCAGCTTTGATAACCCCAACCAGCGGGGAGTTATCCCAAAAAAAGTTTATCAAAATCGCAGCCCTGAAAAGGGCGAAAACTCTATCGTGAACCTTTGTGCCTTCGTGACTTCGTGGCCAAAAAAAGTAAAGGCTCGGTTGTTTGTTCGATCCGTAGTTTACCACTTCTTCAATTCAAAGAGTATAACCATTCTATTGAGGCAGCCAGTAAGGTATCCAGTTTACCCGCAATAATTCCGGCAGAACCTTTTTTTGTTCAATACTCACCATCTCTTACAGTATGAACCCATAAACCGGAATTCCTTACAAAAAACGTTCGAAATTCAGCTACTTATTTTTCGGGACGGGTATACCGCCATAGATATACAACTGTAACTGTGATACCCGTAACCAAAACTGCCCATCTCGCGGCCATTTCTGTTGAGAGGATGTTGATCCAAATCGGCTCACCAAAAACCAGGAGAGCCAGAATGGCCATCAAAATGAAACTTTGAGGCAGGCGATAAGGTACATCCATTACTTTTTTACTGAAATACCCCAGGCTAACGGCCATCGCACTGTAACTGAGTAAAGTTGCTGCAGCCGAACCGGTCATTCCATAATAGGGGATGAGCAACAGGTTGGCAATAATGGTTATCACTGCACCCATCAGTGTGATTTTATATAGCACACGGGTTTTCTCTTTGATAAATACGCCTGACGAGAAATTGATATACCATCCGTGAAACCAGTATGCCAGCAACAGAAATGGCACAATGTCGAGACCCATCCAGTAATCGCTCCCAATCAGTGTTGCATTCAACCCCGGCACCGTTATGGCAACAATTTGTTCTTTAAATAATGCAACAACCAGAAAAAGTATGGCGGAAAAACCGTTAAACCAGATAAATGCCTGTCCAAAAAGTGCCGGTGATTCTTTATCCGCGGCATGACGCATAAAAAAAGGCTGCCACGCCATGCGGTACATTTGTACAAGCAGCAGCATGAAAACCGCCATCTTGTAACATGCGTTATAGATGCCAACAATATCTTCGGGTGTGGTCCCGTCTCCGTAGATGCGCTCTGCGTTGGCGGGATCCATATTGTTAAGTAAAAAACGGTCGAGCATTTCATTGATGGCATAACCAATGCCTGACGGCACAAACGGCCAGCCAAACTCAAATGCCGTTTTGATCCATTTAGTTTTCCATTGACCTTTCAAAAGATCAGCCGTAAATATCCAAACCAATATCGTCATCAGAAACGAAGCTGCAAGATTTGAAATGAACACTGCCTCGATACCGAAATTCAAACCCAGGATAAGGTATAAATTAAGGCCCAGGTTAATGATAACATTCATAAATTTAAGGGATGCAAAAAGCCAGGTTCGCCGAACCAGTCTTAGTTCTGCCATTGGCACGATTGAGAGCGTATCGAACCATAAAATACCCAGCATCAGCAGAAAAATACCGGACAGGTCAGCCGTCAGATTAAAAACCGGAAGCAATACCGGCATTGCCAGCCACAAAAGACCGCATAAAATGGTTGCAAAACCAAGCAGGCTGAGTTGAAGCGTTTTAAAAATATGGGCCGCCTCTTTTCGGTTCTCGGCATAGCGCAGGTATGCTGACTCCATCCCGAAGGTAAATACCACATTCAAAAATGTAATACCGGCGTAAATCAGTCCTACAATTCCATACTTTGCGGGACTGAATACGTCTGTATAAAGCGGTACCAACAGATAATTAATAAACCGCGCCAGCACGCTGCTGATACCGTAAACAAGTGTATCGGAAAAGAGTTCTCTAAGCTTTTGCACAGGTTAGTTTTTCGCCAATAAATGCCGGGCAGCATGCACTCCAAGAACGTAACTGTAAATTCCAAAACCGGTTATGATGCCATCCATTGCCTTTCCGGTTATTGAACGTTCGCGAAACGCCTCTCGCGCATGAATGTTTGAAATATGAACTTCCACTTTGGGTATTTTCAAAAGTTCCAGTGCGTCATGTACAGCTACCGAGGTATGTGTAAAACCACCCCAGTTTGCTATAATCGCATCAATGCTTTCTGACCTTGCCGATTGTATGGCATCTACCAAATCCCCCTCATGATTGCTTTGCAAAAAGATAAAATCAATTTCCGGAAAGGATTGTTTCATCAGGGATTCCACATCTTCGAGAGTTTGAGACCCATACGTTTTTGGATCCCTCTGCCCAAGCAGATTCAGATTGGGTCCATTTAATACCATGATCGTCACAATTCCACCCCTGCCGATAAAACCTTCGCAATTTCTGTCATTCTTTCTTTGCTTATATCCATCTTATTACTGAGTGCCACACTTTGCGAGTCTTTATAAATCGGGATCAGGTGTACATGGGCATGCGGCACCTCTCGCCCGTCAAGTATGATTCCCGTTCTCATTGGGCGCAGTGTCTGATCAATTGCATGAGCTATTTTCTTTGCGAAAATCATCGTATCAGCCAGCAGTTTGTCCGGCAAATCAAAAACATAGTCAATTTCTTCTTTGGGCACTACCAGTGTATGGCCCTCAGAAACCGGATTAATATCCAAAAATGCGATATGTGTACTATTTTCTGCAATCTTAAAGCAGGGAATTTCACCTTTTATGATTTTTGTAAATATGGTTGACATAAATTTCCCAGAATAATTTGAACTACAATAAAGTTTTCTACGTTAAGATATTAAGATTGTTGATGTGCTGCATCTTTATTATTATGTAGTATACTGAATGACTTTATGACTGAATGATATTTATCGATTCACTGTTTGATTTTCACTGACAAAAACTTTTATCTTTGAAGTCTTTGGAAAAAACTGAATCGGTAGCTCAGCTGGTAGAGCAGCGGCCTTTTAAGCCGCGGGTCGTGGGTTCGAGCCCCACCCGATTCACGCTCACTGAGTAAGAAATTTTTAAGAATCTCTCTTGATTAACCTCTATCGGCTGATACCCGGTAGGGGTTATTTTTTTTCTGGTGCAATCGGTTGGTAACTGCAACTCGCACCAGCTCCATCAATTGATAATACGCATAAAACGTACATAAGTTCACCGAACGATATACATGATTTAAATTTGATCGGCCAAAATGTTGAAAGTCAGGTATCAATACATCGTATCCACTATCCACAATTCAGCATCGTACTATTTTTCCTCCTTTTCAATTTGAGATCTTTCCGTTTAAAAGGAGTACTTCAGTTCTTCCCGCTTACAAAGATAATGTGTAGATTGAAAGTTATATAACCGGTGAACATAATGCGATCCGGTTGAAGAAAAACAACTATAAATACCTGAAGCAATGAATGAATTAGTTAAATTAGTAGCTGCAAAAACCGGCATGCCTGAATCAGTTGCCAAAATTGCAGTTGATACGGTTTTATCACAATTAAAAGAGAAATTACCTGAGGGGATGGGAGATCAGGTTTTGACTTTGTTAGCAGGTGGTAACAGCCCACTTTCTGGTGCAGGTGGTTCCGCTGATGTCCTTAAAGGCTCACTGGGTGGACTTTTGAACAAGTTCAAAAAATAACGCGCTAACCCTGTTTTCTCAGCAAGTCGAGGGTAAAATGGCATTGGAAACGTACTTGAGTACGTTGAACACGTTATATACATTCTCCAACAGGGATGCCTACGGCGAACGCAGCTGATGGATGCAGAGTAGCCTGTATCTCTTTGCTTTGGAAA
>SKKO01000027.1 GCA_007123715.1 Balneolaceae bacterium
ATTAATCTGATCCCATTTGGCCTGGGGATGATCGTTGGGATTGCTGCATTTTCGAGGCTTCTATCCTGGCTGTTGAAAAAATATCGCACTATTACGATAACCGTTTTGATAGGCTTTTTACTGGGTTCACTTTACGTGATTTGGCCATTCCAGGAACGGCAGTATTATGAAACAGTTACGAACATTGAAATTTTGGAGGCGACTGATCCGGTTGTAGTACAATTATTGCAAAATGGTATCGAGAGCAATCGCCCTGAATATGTACGGATAGGACAGGTTATACACAGTAACGGTGAAAATCATACTGCTCAAATGGTGGAAGTAGAAACAGTTTCAAGAAAAATAATTTCAAATAAACCGTTTAATCCGTGGTCGCCTGAATTTCGTGGCGCAGAAGATATCAATAAAAGAGAGGGTGTTATTGGGGTACTATTAGGCCTGATGATGATTATTGGAATATCATATCTCCGTAAAAAAGGTTAGAAATTTGGATTCACTGTATTGAAATATACCGGCCAGGCAGTAATCCCGGAAACTATCAATTAAAGAATTCTCACAATTTCCGTATCATATAAATAGAACCTTTAATCAATGAATGGGGTGAAATCATGATGAATATAAAAAAAATCTTAGTTCCGACCGACTTTTCCAAAGGCTCTGAAGTGGCTTATCCGGTTGCACAAAATATTGCCGATGTTTTTGGCAGCGTTATTGATTTTATTCATGTTATCCCAACACTGAAATATCTCAATGAAAGCATAAAGCGCCTGGGTGTACCATTGGATATGAATAAGGACATCTATCCCCGTATTATGGAAGAGTCTGAGCTGAAGCTGAAAAAAGCGATGGGTCAGTATCTCAAGGAGATTAATACCGGAAAACATATCATTAAAATAGAGCGCCGTCCATCGGCGGCAATCATTGAATACGCGTCAAAACATGGATATGATATGATCGTACTGGGTTCGCACGGAAAGGATGAAACCAAGTTCATTCGCGGCGGCACAACCGAAAGGGTAATCAGAGGGTCTAAAGTTCCGGTGTTTTCTGTTGACAGCCGCTTTGACGGGAATAATGTAAATAATATTGTTTTAACCACTGATTCCTCTGAACTTTCGATATCTGCTTTTCCACTTGCAGTTACCCTTGCAGACTCTTACGGCGCAGATCTGACGCTTTTTCATGTAATTGAATTATATGGAAGTGTTTCTGAAGAGATACCGAGAAATCCCGCCAAAGGTGAACAGATATCCATATATGAGGGCATAATAAACCGCATTAATCATTTTCTTGACAGCAGAAAATTTGACAGTATGCATGTTCAGCGGTCAGGCGTAACCTTTGAGGATGAAGTCATTATTACTGAAGGAGACAAGAGCAAAACAATACCGCTATACACAAAAATTGAGAAAGGGATTTCCGCTCATTATGAAATTGAAACTTACGCAACCGAACATGCCGACATTGTAGTGATGGCCACTCATGGGCATAGTGGATTTGCCCATCTGATTCTCGGGTCAACGGCGGAAAAAGTGGCTCAATATGTGCGAAAACCGGTGGTTACCATCAGGCCGGATGAGAATGATTTTAAACCGGTTGAAAGCTGAAATTCGAATGGGTATGCATGAATTAAAATCACCTTAGCAGGGAGATTTCACTTCGTGGGTGAAAAGATGAGCTCCACTCACTCACTCTATTCGTTCGGTCCCCGAGGGATCGAGGGCAGGCGGGATGACAGTGGCGCCATGTGCCACCAGGCGGCGCGGATAAATCCCGGCATGCCGAATTCTTTATGCGCCGCCTCTTGATAAAAAACCTCCCTGTCTTCCCGAACAAACCCAGCGCAAAAATTGAAGTTTGGATGTCTGATGTTCATTCGCGGGGTGCGCTGAGGGATTTCGCTTCGCGGGGAAAAGATGAGCCCTGTTCTTAGAACTCACTAAGAAAGGAACTCCCTCCAAAATACCTAACAGTAGGGTATAGGAATAAAAATTAATACATTAAACCTTGAAATTTTGATGTATACGTCGCATTTTTATTCTGAAAAAATATTCATCAAGATTATTATACTGAATCTTATTCTCTAACAAATCGTATTTGTAAAACTGTAAATACTAATCTATCAAACTGTTTAACTATGAATTATCGTATTTATCCGATTTTTCTGGCCTTAATGGCCATTTTAATGTTACCGGTGCTTGTTCATTCCCAAAACCTCGAAAGTTTTGAGCAAAATGTTACCGAGTTTACCCTCGACAACGGGCTCCATTTTATTATTGTTCAGCGCCCTGTAGCTCCTGTTGCCAGTTTTGTAACGTTTGTGGATGTTGGCGGCGCTGATGAACCCGCGGGTCACACAGGAATTGCCCACATTTTTGAACACATGGTTTTTAAAGGAACCAATACCGTTGGTACAACAAACTGGGAAGAAGAACAGGAATACATCGATAAAATGGACGATGCATACCGGGCCTGGCTGACGGAAAAATACCGGCCAAATCCGGATGAAGAGTTAATGGCACAGCATTGGGCCGATTTTGAAATGTATAAAGAGAAAGCAAGCGAGTATGTTGTAACAGGGGAGTTTGATGACATCATCAGCCGGGAAGGTGCAACAGGACTAAACGCGAGAACCGGGTATGATTTTACAGACTATTTTTACAGCCTGCCTCAAAACCGTGCGGAATTATGGTTCAGCCTTGAGTCAGACAGATTTAAAAACCCGGTATTTCGTGAATTTTATGAAGAAAAAGATGTAATCAGGGAAGAAAGGAGAATGGGTGTGGACTCCGATCCTTTCGGCAGGCTGCAGGAGGAGTTTAACAGTATTGCATTTTCGGCACATCCTTATGGAAGAAGCCTGATCGGCTGGCCTTCGGATATTACCGCTACAACGATCAGGGATACACAGAATTTTTTTGAAACCTACTACACCAATGATAATTTTACCTTCGCGATAGTTGGCGATGTTGATCCCGATGAAATGCGTAACTTTGCCGAAATATATTTTGGGGACGTTCAGTCAACAGGTGATGCCCCTGTTGTTAAAACCATCGAACCCGGGCAAAGGGGTGAGCGAAGATTCACGATTATTGAAGATTCCCAGCCAATCTTGCTGGTCGGTTATCACACAGTGAGCCAAACCCACGAAGACTGGCCCGCACTGCAGATGCTTTCAGCAATTTTATCAGATGGAAGAACATCAAGAATGTACCGCCGGCTGGTACAGGACGATCAGCTTGCTCTGGCAGCTCAAACAACTACCGGGTGGCCCGGTTCAAAATATCCATCATTATTTATAAGCTTTGCAATTCCTAACCAGGGAGTTTCCATTGATGCTGTGGAAGCGGCTATCTATGAAGAAATTGAGCTAGTTAAAGAAGGCGATATCACCCAACGAGAGCTCGACAGGGCAATCACGAATTCCCGGGCTGGTTTGGTAAGAAGCCTCAATTCCAATATGGGCCTTGCCATGAGGCTGGCAAGTACTCACGGGCAACAGGGCGACTGGCGAAAACTGTTTACCTATGTGGAGGATCTCCAAAACGTAACCCTTGAAGACCTCCAGCGGGTGGCGAACGAATATTTGGTTACTGAAAACAGAACCGTAGGCAGGCTTATCAACAGGGAAGCCGCCGAAGAAATTTCTGAAGCGAATTAAGAATGAAGACTTTGAAAGCTATGAGAAAAACAGCACTCCTCACATTACTTATCCTGATTGCAGGAACACAACTGCTAACGGCACAGAAAAGCTGGGACGAAATTGAATACCCACCGCTGAATACATTCGAAAAACCGGATGTTGAAATTTTTGAACTTGATAACGGTATTACATTTTATCTGGTGGAAGACGATGAGCTTCCCCTGATCAATTTACGTGTGTTAGTGAGAACCGGAGGCGTTTTGGTTCCCAATGACAAAGCGGGGCTGAATTCTATTGCCGGAACTGTCATGAGAACCGGCGGAACCACGTCGATTTCCGGAGATGATTTGAATGAACTGCTCGAAGACCGTGCTGCGCGTATGGAAACCGGGATCGGATTAACCTCCGGCTCTGCAAGCATGAATGTGCTAAAAGATGATTTTGAAGAATTATTGCCCATGTTCATTGACCTGCTGCAAAACCCGGCTTTTCCTGAAAACAGGATTCAGCTTGCCAAAACCCAGCAAAAAACAAGCATTTCACGAAGAAATGATGAATCAATTCCGGTAGGCTTGCGTGAATTTCAAAAATTACTCTATGGCCCCGGTTCTCCCTATGCACGAACTACTGAATATGAAACCATTGACAATATCACCAGAGATGACTTAGTCCAATTTCATCAGGAAGCTTTTGTTGGAAGGAATATGATGATTGGTGTTATCGGTGATTTTTCGATACCTGAATTGAAAGAGATATTAAGCGATGCATTTTCTCAAATTCCTTCGGGGGAACCTGTTAGTCTCGATTTCCCCGAGGTGGATTATGATTTTGTGAATAGTATCAATTTTGTTGACAAGCGGGATGTAAACCAGAGTTTTGTGATGATGGGCCATATTGGCGGGATGCGGGATAATCCTGATTATGCGGCACTCCAGGTGATGAACCGTGTATTAAGCGATGGATTTTCCGGACGGCTCATGCGAATTGTACGAAGCCAGATGGGGCTTGCCTATGCCGTTTTTGGTGAATATGGAAGCGGTAATTTTTTCCCCGGTATGTTTTATGCCGGTGTGATGACTCAGAGTGAGACAACAGCTGAAGCAATCAATGCCATTCTTGAACAGATTCGGCGTCTGCAGGACGAACCGGTTTCAGAGCGTGAACTGCGCGATACCGTTGACCGGTTTTTAAATTCACTCGTTTTTCAATACGACAGTCGTGCCAGTGTTTTGAATGAACGGATGAGCCTTGACTATGCAGGCCTTGACCCGGAAACGTTCGACAGGCTGGTTGAAGAAATCCAGCAGGTAACGATTGATGATATACAGCGTGTGGCACAGCAACATCTGAAGCCGGATGCCCTTCAGATTCTTGTGGTAGGAAATGGTGCGGAAATCGGTGATCAGCTGGAGCAATTTGGCGAAGTCAATATGATCGACATCACCATACCCGTGCCGGGCGAAGCAGAGGAAGAAACTGTAGCCGGGGATGCGGCAGCAGGTGCCGAATGGCTGAGCAGAATGGCATCAGCTCTGCTCCCGGATGGCCCAATAGAAGGTGAACTCATTTTTGAGGCCGATAATACCGTTCAGGGTCCGATGGGAGAAATGGTTCTTGGAGTGAGACAGACTGTAAACTTTGATGATGATAAGCTGATTGCAGAAGTTACTGCTCCGATGGGAGTGATAACCATGCAAATTATGGATGGTGAAGGGGTGATGATGATGGGTGGAAACCAGATGCCGATGCCCCCTGCACAGAAAGAAGAAATGTTATCCGAGCATAAGAGAAATCCATTATACATTGCAATGCATTCGGGTACGTTTACTTCTGAGTATCACGGTATGACAGAAACAGAGGATGGCCATTTTGCCCATATTGTGTTAGTTGGGGATACACGTATAAATCTTTACCTCGATCCTGAAACCGCAGCACCGGCAAGTATTGCATTCAGACAATTTGACCCTGAACAAGGGCAGCAGGTAACGATAAGGCGTGTTTTTGCGGAGTGGACACTAAACGATGGAGTGATGCTGCCGTACCAAACCGATATTTATCAGGGTGATGACAAGATTTCAAGTATTACGGTGAAAACACATTCAGTTGAATGATTTGGTGAGTGGAATCAGATATTCAGATGATTGTATCTCTCTATGTTAATCGGGTCGGTGTACAGGAGTGATATACAGTGCGAAACGAAGTCTATCGGTTGTTAATTAATTCCCGTTTATCGGATCAGCGTCAAAGACATGCCTATGGCACGACCCGATGTACGGTGATCCGTCACATTATCTATAGTGTTATTTAAATGTATAAATCAATGTGTGGACATGATGAATATAAAAGAAGATGAATACAGTGAATATTATAAAGGGTACATTTCATACAGCAATGGAATTGACCTTTTTGAATTGTTGAGGGCCAATGCAGATGAAGTCAATTTGCTTCTGACAAGTTTGTCTGAGGAAGATGCCTTATACAGTTATGAGCCCGGAAAATGGACAATCAAAGAGGTATTCGGCCATATCATTGATACGGAACGGATATTTGGTTACAGGGCGCTTGCCATAGCACGCGGTGAGGACAATCCGATTCCGGGTTATGATCATAATGCGTATGTGAAAAATGCGGATTTTAATCATCAAACCCTGAGCAGCCTGCTTTCACAATATCAAACCGCACGCGAGGCTACCATTGCACTGTTTCACAGTTTTACAGATGAACAGCTCCTGAGAAAGGGTATCGCCAATAACAATACATTTTCGGTTCGGGCATTTGGGTATGCGATTGCAGGGCACGAAATCCATCATTTGAATATTTTGGCGGAACGATATTTGACTTCTTTTGAGGGAGATAATAAGCAAAAATCTACCAGCTGAGGGTAAATTTCCGGATTTTGATTTCTATACGATTAAAGACCGTTTTATGAATTTGAGTTATAAATGGAATGAAAGATTACCGCTTGCAGGATGAATACTAAGATAAGCTTACTCAAATTAACCCGGTAACATAGACTCATCCAGGAAGAACACTTATTATTCCGGAATTAGCTTACATCAATTTCCATTTCTCCGAGACGCCCGGCAAGATAGAGTGGTAATGAAACCAGATGGTAAGTAAGCCGGTTCTTGTCGGGTAAGTTTACGGATGCTTCTAAGTTCACACCTATGGAAGGGGTATCGAGGTTTAACCGAATACCGGTTTTCTTGCTTTTTTCAGCTAAAAAAATGTGCATGGATTTTAATGTGCCTCTTTTTCCGGCTTTAATTTCAATGGGATAAACACGATTTCCAATCTGGAACAAGCAATCAATTTCTGCATTTGAATTCTTTGCTTCGCGTATCCAATAGTTCAGTTTCTGCTCATGGTATGGCTTGCTGCCGGCAATAAGTTCCTGCAAAACAAACTGCTCAGCCAGGGCCCCTTCAAAAGCTGTAATGAGACTGTCTAAATTCAATAGCTTTATTCCTGCAATATGATTTAACATGCCGATATCGAGGAAAATGGGTTTAAATATATTATTGTCCTGCAACTGGGTAACTGGTACATCTGAGGATCTGGTATGCCTGATCAAATGGATAATCCTGACCATCTCCAGTTTAAAGAAAGCATCTTTGAGTAAGTTTGAATGTACACTTTTGGCGACATTTGAGTATTTAACCTTTTTACCAATATTACTTGCTACATAATGCAACACATCTTTCAGGTGCTCCTGCTGTTTGCGGGTGCCGTATTTGGCAAAATCAAACTGAATAGACTGAATAAGCCCAGAATGAATTCTTTCTATTCCTGATAAATCCTTTTCTTTGGTATAGTAAGCCACGGCCTCGGGCATGCCACCGATAAAAAAATATAAACGGAGTAATTCCAGAATGCGGTTATGTATTACCGGGCTTAATGTATTGCCAGGAATAAAATCGTTTATAGCATTTACAAGACCGTTTTCATTTAGTGCAACAAGAAACTCGCAGAATGTCATGGGATGCATAAACATAAAATCAACCCGACCCACAGGCATTGAGTATTGCAACTCATTCAGAGTAATGTCAAGAAGTGAGCCGGCAGAAATAACATGCAAACCGGGCCTTTGCTCGTAAAAGTATCGTAATGCCGTAATAGCATTGGATGACACCTGTATCTCATCAATAAACAGCAATGTTTCTCCGTCAATAATGGGTACCTGATATAATGCAGTCAGTTCATTAATGATTTGTTGAGGCTGGAGGCTGTCAAACAGATGCTCCAGGTTTCGCTCTTGCTCAAGATTAATTTTCAGAAAGTGTTTAAAGTTTTCTTTGGCAAACTTCTCAATAGTGTACGTTTTGCCAACCTGACGTGCCCCCCTCAGCACCAATGGTTTGCGATATGAACTGATCTTCCAGCTTGCTAAATGGTTCTCAATGTTCCGATACATAAGCCGCCTTTTTTGTTAAGATACTTTATAATATTGGAAATTGGAATATATTTG
The DNA here is from genome assembly GCA_007123715.1 of Balneolaceae bacterium. Lineage (GTDB taxonomy): Bacteria > Bacteroidota > Rhodothermia > Balneolales > Balneolaceae > Rhodohalobacter. Next base: position 8,112 of record SKKO01000027.1, read on the forward strand.
TTAAAACACTATTGTATTATGGTAAATATATAACAAAAATACTATAGGAATATAGAAATAAAAAAATTGAAAGCTATCACATTTAAAGCTCTATCGTACGAAACATGCTTAGTCAAAGCAATGTTTTTCCTTCAAAATCATCGTTGTGCCTTTAGCTTGGAACAGAGAGTTTGAGTCTGTACGATTATCCGTCTGATTTTTTTTATTGGTGAAATACCGGAGCAGGCTCCTTTTTTTTCATTTTATGGTGATGCTTTCTTCTCCGGGCGTATCTTACCAGTTTTTCTGTAAGCAATTGAGTATCGGCCACTTCATGAAGTTGTATTACCGGGGTTTCTTCAATCCAGGTTTTTGCCGTATTTGTAAAGCTGGTGTCGAATTTTTCTATCACAGTAATACCCATTTGTTTCAGGGCGGCACTATTGCATAACTGCTCATACTGGTTGCGGATGGGCATCACCAACAATTTCTTGCCAAGATACATGGCTTCGGCACAGGTTTCGAATCCGCCGCTTGTGAATACTCCCATTCCTGATTTCAGGCTTTTTAAAAAGGAAATATTGCCCACAGGATGAACGGTAACATTGTCACTGTTAAACGTTTCTTTACAAGAAGGTGAAAACAGGTGCCATTCTGTTTTTGGTATTTTATTGAAGTGGGATATCAGGATGTTATGATGGAAAGCCGGCAGATAAACGGTAACGTGATTGCCGGGGGTTGTGTCCATGTTGAGTACTTCCTGCCGGATAATTGGCGGAAGTATGAATGAGTCGTACCGCCGGAAATGGAAACCAATTGCTTTATCACATGGAGCAAAATTTTTCAGAATTTGTTCTGCCATCAGTGACCTGCGTTCGGGACGCGGGCTTTTTTCAGATAAAAATGCTGCCTGATGGCTTAGCGCGATGCAAGGTGTTTTTTTATTGATGGATGCCCAGGCTGTTACCGGTTCATAATCTGAAATAACCAGATCGTACCGGTCAACTTCCAGCGACTGTACATCGTTAAGAAATGTTACAGGCTTAATCTGAAGTGCTGTCTGCAGATACGATACCCCGCCCGATGAGTCGTAGGCAAGGCTTATCCCCCGTTTATGGGTTACCTCAAACCAGTCAAGATTCATATTGCAATTATAACCGCTGATCAGTACATCTACCTCCGCCTTTTCTGAGAGCAGCGGGAGAATCTCCCTTGCCCTGCTGATATGTCCGTGGCCAGTGCCCTGAATTCCGTATAATATTTTCATGAGCTGTATAC
>SKKO01000316.1 GCA_007123715.1 Balneolaceae bacterium
ACAAGTCTGTGTCCGCGTTCAACCAGGTCAAGTGCGACTTCACTTTTACCTAAACCCGATTTACCGCTGATTAGAATTCCGATTCCGTAAACATCTACCATTGTTCCATGAAGCATAGTTTGAAGAGCGAAATAATCTTCAAGTAGGTCCCGAAGCAAAAACATAAACTTTGTAGTTTCTTGTTCGGTACGGTAAACCGGAATTTTTTTCTCCTCTGCCTTTTTCAGTAAAGCCTTGTCGAGCTGATTATTATCTGTCAGAAAAATCACCGGAATATCGAATCCTAAAAGTTTGATAAATGCATCCAGCCTGCTGCGTTCATCAAGGTTGTTTAAGAAATTACATTCGGTATTGCCGATAACCTGTATCCTTTGGAAAGTGAATAAATCAACATAACCGGCAAGTGCAAGCCCGGGCCGGTGAAGATCGGCTTCAGTTACGAATTTTTTTGAAGCATATTCTGTTGCTGCAACAGGTTCAAGTTCAATTTTGATTCGCTTTTTGAGCCTGTCAACAAGTTCTGAAACTTCAATATTTTCCCTAATGGGAATGGCTTCCTGGTTTCTGAATGGCATGGCAGAGAGATAATGAATAATAAAAATTAAAACCCGCACAAACCTTTGTCTTGTGCGGGCCTTTCATTGGAATTAATGATGTTCGTAATATTTCGTTTTATATTTTCTAAGTTGCCTTATGGCATTATCTACAGCATTGCCTATTGCCTGTTCGTAGGCCGGCGCAGCCTCGGATACCGAAATAAGGGTTTTTGGAACCTTCACATTTAACTCTGCAATAGCCGGGCTATCATTATCTTGCCCCGGTCTTAATACGATGTCACATACAATGATTTTATCGAAAAATTGTTCCAGTTTCTCTACCGCACTTAACGAGTACTCTTTTAAATCTGAGCTCGCCTGAAAATGTCTTGCAGTGAATGTGGTTTTCATGTGTTCCTCCTTTGTATGATTATAATTCTGCCCTTGGATGGGCCTTTTGGTAAACTTTTTTCAGGTGTTCCACACTGGTATGTGTATATACTTGTGTAGACGACAGATTCGTATGGCCTAAAAATTCCTTAATGAGACGAATATCGGCACCGGCATCCAGCATGTGTGTTGCAAAACTGTGCCGAAGTGTATGAGGACTTTTTTGGGTAACCTCGCTAACCATTAAAAAATAATTATGAATGGTTCGCTGCACTTTTCTATGATTCATTCTGCCACCCCTTGGTGCAATAAACAAAGCCTTTAAATCGTCAGTTTCGTTATTTGATTTAAGTAATTCTTTCCTGGATTCCAGATGTTTTACACAGGCAGTTATTGCATGTTGCCCAAGTGGGACAATTCTCTCTTTATTTCCCTTTCCACGTACAATAAGCTGCTTATTATTTATGTCGATGTCCGTAATATTCAATTCGGTAAGTTCATTTAGCCGAATTCCTGTTGAATAGAAAAATTCGAGAATTGTACGATCCTGAATGGAGGATGCATCATTGCCTGAAGCCAGTTCAATCATGCGGGTAATGTCTTGCTGAAGAACGGTTTTAGGCAGCCGCTGTTCTTTTTTTGGGACAATGAGTAAATGAGCTGGATTTTTTAAAATATAACCTCTCTTAAAACAATATTTAAAGAAAGAACGCAATGAGGCAGCTTTTCGTGCAATTGAGTTTTTTGCCATCCCACGTTCAGTAAGTGAACCTAGCCAAAGACGAATGGTTAACCGGTCTATCCGTTCAATTTCCAAAGATGTTGTATTTACATCTAATTCTGCAGAAGCAAAATCAAAGAACTGGTTAATATCGTTTTTATACGATGTGATTGTATGTCTGGATGCATTTCTTTCAACCGATAGATATCTCAGGTATTTTGCAATCAACTCTTTCATCTAATGCAATATGCAATCTCTTTCAGTAAAAATAAACAGTGATTTGTACAGCCTATACTTTTCTTCCTTTCCATTCTGTTTTTTTGCCCGTTAGCTGATCATAAATTTTTACCAAACCAAGACATTGAAACCAGCCAATTCCAATGGGATGGGTGAAAGAGTACAAAGGATTCCATTGAAACCATTGTGCAAGAAGCAGCCGGTGAAGGAGAATGATCGAGACCGATGCAATGGATAGAAATAATAATTCAGGATTATTCATATATATGGCAATGAAAATAGTAATAAAGGGAAGAATGAATACCACCAGGTGCAACAGTGCAGCAGTAATAAATAGTAGCAGAGAATATTGGAAGCCAGCCAGGAAATTTTTTCTAAGACCGGAAAACATGTCACTGTTATTTCTATACATTCTGCATTGAACCGTTCCGACACCATTGAACATTCTGAGTTTTCCATTATGTCTTTTTACCGCTTTGGCGAGTTCAACATCTTCAACAACATGGTTTCTTACTGCTTTATGTCCGTCAATCCTATTATAGCATTCTTTCGTAAAAGCGATGCACTGGCCATTCGCAGCAGCAAATGCAGGCCTGAGCCTTTTTTTCATAGATGTAGGCATCCATCTTGGATCACGGTAAACATAAATAGCCGGCAGCAAGGTAACAAGCGCGTAGTAAATGAGAGGAATTACAGTTTTTTCCCAGAATGTTCCCAGTATTTGTTTTGGCCAAATGGCAATCATATCCAGGTTGTAATGGGGAAATGTTGACGCAATATTTACAAGGGCATTCGGTTCGAGAACAGTGTCGGCGTCCAGATAAAGGAGTAATTCGCCTGTAGCCTTTTTACCTAATTGATGGCATGCCCATGGCTTTCCAAGCCAGTCATCAGGTTTAGGTTTTCCAGGGAAAATTTGTATTAAATCAGGGTGATCATGCCTCAGGTCTGTCACAATAGTATTCGTTCGGTCTGTGGAATGGTCGTCCAGTACGAGTATTTCAAAAGAGGAATAATCCTGAACAATGATGGACTCAAGGAGATTTGCTATATTTTTTTCTTCATTTCGTGCAGGAATACAAACCGAGATTTTAGGCTTAGGAACCGTATCTTTGTTATACGATGTAACGGTTGTTAAATCAAAGCGATTTCGAATCAGTACTACAGATGTAGTCAGAAGATAAGTCAGCGAAAAAATCAACATCCAATTCAGCAACACAGAACTCCATTTTTAAACATAACAAGTAATAATCGTTAATCAGTTCATCTCCATTTCAGTTTATTTATGAAGATCATTTCAAGTTTCAGGAAAGATACTCAATCGGAAAAACCGAAACCCGGTAGTTATGAATGGTGGTATTTTGATGCCCGTTCAATAGAAGGATATACTGTGGTTATTATTTTTTATGATGGCAATCCATTCTCCCGGCGCTACATAAAGAGCATGGAACTGAACGAAGGCCATACGGCATCAGATTATCCTGCCATAAGTATTTCAGTCTATAAAATGGGTGTGCCATTGTTCTATTCTTTTGAAGAGTTTAATGCTGAGGATTCTTTTTATTCAGGTAAGCATCCACAGGGAAAGGCAGGTTTAAATAGTTTTAAAGGTGTATTAAAGGATAATAGAATTACTTACGAAATTACATTGAACCAAAAAGTGGAGAATGGAGATCATTTAAAAGGACAACTCTCATTTACCTCGGGGCTTTTTGAATTTGGTGAGAAAACGGAAGCCTTATCAGGTAACGGAGAAGCTCATACATGGAACCTGGTGATGCCGGCATGTGACGTAAACGGTTTACTGGAAATATCCGGTTTCAAGAGTTTTTCAATTCATTTTGAAGGTATTGGCTACCACGATCATAATTACGGGAATGAACCTATGAAAGAGAGTTTTGACGAATGGTATTGGGGGCGCTTCCATTTGAAGGATAGCACATTGATTTATTATCTGATGAATCAACAAAACAGATGGAATAAAAAAGGGTGGCTCATCGATAATAATGGCACTGTAACGCAGTTTGATAATGAAGTTTTAATGAGTGATTCGGCATTTAATCCATTCGGGTTAAGATCAGCAAGAAAAATTGAGTTCAGGGGAAGCCAAATGAATGCTGTTTTACAAAAAGACAAAATCATTGATAACGGTCCGTTTTATCAGCGTTTTGAAGGAAGGTTATTATTGGAAAAGGACGGTGAATTAGACGAAGCCAGGGGTATTTCGGAATATATTCGGCCTTCAAGGATATATAATAAAGTATTCTGGCCATTGGTGAATATGAGAATTAAGTATCCGGGCATATCGCACTGGGTTCAAAAGAGCCCAAGATTATTCAGGTGGACCTGGTAAAACAAAAAAGGCAGTCACAATAGACTGCCTTTTTTACTTCTTAGATGTTTTAAAATTATTATTCAGTGTAACTTGGCGGAAGTATCACTGCATCAATAATGTGTACTACACCATTGGTACCGATGAAATCAGCTCCAATAACATTTGCATTATTAATTTGTACACCGCCATTAATGGACACTGAGATATTTTCGCCTTGTAATGTGGCAGCTGTTTGCCCATCACTAAGATCAGTAGATAATACTTGTGCTCCCAACACGTGATATGTCAAGATTTCAGTAATCTGCTCTTCGGTTAAATCAGGGAATGCTTCAAGCGCTGCATCAAAGGCCTCATTGGTTGGTGCAAATACAGTGAATTCACCTTCGCCTGCAAGTAAATTCAAGATATCTTCTCGTTCAGCAACCAGACTGAGTAATGTTGAAAGATTATAATTCTTAGCCACAATTCCGGTAACCGGTGTATATGCATTTGGAAGCAATACACCATCAATTACATGAACGGCACCGTTATTTCCAACAAAATCTGCCTCTACTACATTAACACTGTTGTTGATATTTACTGTGCCATTGTTAACAGTTACGAAGATCTCTTCACCGCTCAGAGTCTCTACTGCTTGCGCTTCATCAAGGTCACCTGAAAGTACTCTTGCTACAAGAACGTGATATGTGAGAATCTCTGTAACCTGCTCTTCAGTCAAGCCTGGATTGGCTGCAAGTGCGTCTGCAAAAGCATCGTCATTTGGAGCAAATACTGTAAATTCACCATTAGGATCAGCGAGAGCTTCAAGAACTGCAGGTCTTTCGGCAACAAGTGTGAGTAATGTAGAAAGGTCAAAGTTTTTTTGAACGATGGAAGTAACCGGTGTAAAAACATTTGGTAAAAGCACATTATCAACTACGTGGATAATACCATTGGATGCTGCAACATCAGGTGCAATGACCTGTGCAGTTCCGTTTACTGTAACTCCGTCTGCATTAGCTGTGATGTAGATGGGCTCTTCCGCAGCGGTAGATACCACTTGTGTTGGCTCTAAGGCATTTGATGGTACTTCACCGAATAACACGTGATAGAATAGAATAAAACCAATCTGCTCATTTGTGAGGCCGGAGGGATCTACAACTGAAAATAATGTATCGAATGCGTCATCAGTTGGAGCAAAGGCAGTGAATGGGCCGAGAAATTGTAATGTAGTGGTTAAACCTACCTGCTCTGCAAGAGCCAAAAGAGTATTGAAATTTCCGGCATCCTCTGCTACTTCAACAAGGCTGGGCCCTTGAACTGCAACCCGATATTCAGTTGGAAGAAGAACCTGGTCAATAGCATGGATCACTCCGTTTGTTGCACGTAAGTCGGCTTGAACGACATTTGCGAATCCGTTAACCTGTACTCCGGCTGCACTGGCGGTTACAAGTGTTTTTTCACCCTGTACCATTTCTACATCCTGGCTGGAGCCAAGCTGATTTGAAAGAATTGTGCCTCCTGTTAGATGATAGGTTACAATTTCGGTTAAATCTTCATTTGATAGTGAAGGGATAATATCGCTGATAGCTTCAAATGCTGCATTTGTTGGTGCAAATACAGTTAACTCATCTGTGGCGAGTACATCAGCTAATCCTAAGTCTACCACGAGATTAACAAGAGTGCTGAAATTCTCGTCACTTTGTGCAAGTTCTACAAGATTAGGGTCGCTGGGCTGTGGATCGGGATCTGGCCCGGTGGAAGTTCCATTGTCATCGCTACATGCTGTAATCATGCTAAGGGATAGCAATGGAAACAGCAATAATAGGATTAATTTTGAAAATTTATTGTTTAACATAGTAACTGTTTATTTATTTGGGGTTAGAATCTGACGTTGTCTTTGTGTGTCAGCATTATAAACAGCAAAAAATTTGCAAATCGTTTGGAGTTCGGGACTTTTTTTTGAAAAAAATTTAAAAATGCCGTTTCACTATCTTAGAACAGTATTTTTTTATGCAATGGCTCTCCGAATTCTGTCAATAAGTGCAGGAATGATGGGATGTTTTTCAGAATTTTTAAACGGTTCAACAAAAATTTGAGAGTATCCAAGGTGGTCTGCTGTTCGAAAGTGATCATACAAGTCTCTTGCTAATGAGGCATAGTCCTGATTATAGAAGAAAAAATTTTTACCTGTAATTTCCGGTTGGGTTGTATGAAAAAGAAAATAAGAACCGGCAGGTTGATCAGGCAGAGAAGTATTATGCCAGTATACATTTGCGCGGGGTTTGTAATGGGTATACCTGGTGCCGGGGCTTTTTAATAACGAAGCCCCTTCTGGATTGGCATGAGTCACAACTTTGCCTGTTACACTGCCGATACTATCAAAAGTTACATAACCCGGCCTTAAGATTAATAGTGACCCTTCGCTTAAATCAATCACTGTAGATTCAATGCCAATCAGTGACGGTCCGCCATCCAAAACCGGGATCATACTTTTAAAATCCTCTTCAACATGTTCAGGTTTTGTTGGGCTTGGTCTTCCTGATATATTTGCACTCGGTGCTGTGAGCGGGCCGGTCAATTCGATTAAATCGAGTGTTATTTTATGATTGGGCATTCGTACAGCTACTGTTTCAAGCCCTGCAGTAACTATATCGGGGACTTCCGCTGTTTTCTTAAGCACAATGGTTAACGGCCCCGGCCAAAACTTTTCTATAAGCAGCCTTGCGTCGTCTGGAATTTCCGATACCAGTTGCTTCAGTTGCATCATGTTACTGATGTGTACGATGAGGGGATTATCAGCCGGCCTCCCTTTTGCTTCGAATATTTTTTTAACTGCCTGAATATTAAATGCATCTGCTGCGAGCCCATACACCGTTTCGGTAGGAATCGCAACAATGTTACCGGTCAGAATCAAGTCTGCTGCTTGTTCAATGCTAACATTCATGCAACTATTTCGTTTTTCCGGGTAAGTTTATCCGACAGAATTTTAAGGTAATCAATGGCCTGATCTATTCCATTTATGTTTTTTACTACCAACGTTACGGTTTCATTTTTTTGGACAATCTGGTAAGAGTGGCTGGAGAATTGCTGAATGGAATTGAGCAAATCCTGGAACAATCCGCTATCATAGAAATGATTGCCGGTATCAGAAATGTTTGGCGGACACATAAGCCACATTCTATCAGCACGGGTGGTAATTTTATTCAAAAAGAGTCTGGAACCGTAAAATTTTATCACAGCTGCTTTAAGCAGATTCTGGCCGGTTTCCGGGATTGCACCAAACCGATCTGTTAATTCATCCCTCCATTCTTCGATTTTCTGAATGGAATCGGCTTCTGACAGTTTTCGATAAAGGTTCAATCGCTCAACATTATCGGCTATATAATCATTGTCAAGATATGCAGAGAGATCAAACTCAACTTTCGTATCAGGAAACTCAATCTCTCTGGGTTCACTTGAAAACAAAGAACTGTATTCTGTCTCTTTAAGCTCACGAACTGCGTCGTTTAGTATTTTGGTGTAAAGTTCAAAACCTATATCGGAAATATATCCGCTTTGTTCTGCGCCGAGAATATCTCCGGCACCTCGTATATCAAGGTCCCGCATGGCAATATTGAAGCCGGAACCGAGATCAGAAAATTCTTCAAGTGCCGAAAGCCGTTTGCGCGCTTCAGGGGTCAGTGATCTCACATCAGGCGTGATGAGATAGCAGAATGCTTTTCGGTTTGAGCGGCCTACTCTTCCCCGCAGCTGGTGAAGTTCAGATAAACCGAATTGATTGGCGTTATTAATAATAATGGTGTTTGCATTCGCGATATCAATACCATTTTCCACAATATTGGTAGAAACCAACACATCATATTTATTCAGGTAAAAATCGCTGATAATTTTTTCGAGCCGGGATGCAGGCATCTGTCCGTGAGCATGTCTCACCCGGATATCGGGTACAAGTTCACGAATCATTCCGGAGATTTCTTCAATATTCTTTACCCGGTTGTGGATAAAGAAAACCTGACCGCCACGGGAAGTTTCCTGAATAATTGCATCCCTGATTAATCCCGAATCAAAACTGTGTATTTCCGTGTAAACAGGCTGGCGGTTAGGTGGGGGAGTATGTATCAGGCTAAGATCCCTGGCTCCCATCAGCGAAAATTGAAGGGTACGCGGAATGGGGGTTGCCGTAAGAGTCAGAACATCAACTGTTGCTCGAAACGATTTCAGTTTTTCTTTCATGGCAACGCCGAATCTCTGTTCTTCGTCAATAATCAGCAGTCCGAGATCTTTAAATTTTACATCATTTGAAATGATACGGTGAGTGCCGATTAAAATATCAATTTTTCCTGCTTCAAGCCGTTTAATAACCTCTTTTTGTTCAGCCTGGGTACGAAAGCGTGATATCACATCCACTTCGAGAGGAAATTCTTTCATTCTCTCACGGAATGTTTTGAAGTGCTGATCGGCAAGTATCGTTGTAGGCACCAATATGGCAACCTGTTTTTGATTCATCACTGCTTTGAACGCGGCTCGCACAGCAACTTCTGTTTTGCCAAAACCAACGTCACCGCAAACCAGCCTGTCCATGGGCTGTGTATTTTCCATATCCCGTTTAACGGCTTCTATCGCGCTCATCTGATCAGGTGTTTCTTCGTACTCGAATCGTGCCTCCATTTCGGTTTGCCAGGCGTTATCCGGATCAAATTGAAAGGCCTGCTGAGCCTTTCTCTTGGCATAGAGCCCGATCAGGTCTTTTGCAATATCCTTAACTTTTTTTTGTGTGGCTGCTTTTTTCCGGGCCCACTCACCCGAGCCGAGTTTGGTTATTTTTGGCTGAGCGCCCTCTTTACCGGAGTATTTTTGAAGCTTATGCAAGCTTGTCACATTTACATATAAAATGGAATCTTCCTTATATTTCAAAACGGCAGCCTCCTGAATACTGCCTCTTACTTCAATTTTTTTGAAGCCTGCAAATTTACCTATCCCAAAATCCACATGTACAACATAATCACCAATATTCAGGTCTTTGAGCTCTTTAAAAGAGATTCCGCCGCGTATGCGTTTGCGTTTGATCTTTGGCCGGTGGTACCGGTTAAAGATCTGGTGATCAGTCAGTACAGCCAGTTTTTTGCCGGGCAAGAGAAAGCCTTCATGTAAATTCTGTGTGATTACACGATAGCTGAAATCATCGTTTGGCTCGCCTAAGAGTTCCTCAAATCGTTCTTTTTGGTTTTCATGATCGGTGAGGATCAGGGTATGAATTTTATTCTTTGACTGCTCTATTATAAACTCTCTGAGCAATTTGAAACTTCCGTTAAAAGAGGGATGTGGAGCAGTTTTAAAAGAATATTCTGCATCAATGCTTAAACACCTGTTAAATGAGCCGAGTGCAATGGTTCCATGTCCGGAAATGGCCTTTTCCCATTCTGATGAATCGAGGAAGTGAAGGCCGGGAGTGCCTGCATTCTCTTTTTTTAATTCACTGAAAATTTCTTCAGACTGCCGGTAGTGGCGGTCAATTTCATCAAGAATAAGTTCTGCATCCTCAATAACCATAATCGTATTTTCAGGCATATAAGCTACAATACTTTCTTTATGACCATTTTCTGAGAACCCTGCATTTGGGACCAGTCGTGTTTCATTCAAGAAAGCAATGGATCGCTGAGAATCGGGATTAAATTCACGGATGGAATCAATTTGATCCCCGAAATATTCCAGCCTCACAGGATATTCGCCTGAAAACGGGAATACATCAAATATTCCTCCACGGATGGCAAATTCTCCTGGTTCATCCACAAATTTTGAAGGCGTATAACCTTGTTGGGTTAGTTTCTCCGCTAATTCGCCAATAGGGAGTAAATCCCCTCTTGCTATGTCGATGGATAACCTGTGAAACTGTTGTGCCGGAACAATCTTTTCAGTAATTGCATCTGCAGATGCAACGATAATGGATGCCTTGCCGTCATTCAGTTTTTCAAGGACTTCCGAACGCTGGACAAGTACCGACATATCCACAACTTTGTCAGTATCATAAGGCCGTCTTCGGGTGGGCGGGAAAAGAAATACTTCTGCTGCCCCGAGCTGTTCAAAGTCTGATGCTACGGAAGCGGCTCTGTCAAATTCCTTTGTCACAAACAACAGTGTATCACCACTTTTGTTTAACCGGTTGAGAAGAAAAATTATGGAAGAACCAGCCAGGCCGTTGAGTTGAATATTATTTGATTTTCCTAGGTTTTCTCTGATTTCATCAAAAGGGAAATCAGCAAGGATTGCTGATGAGATTTGTTCAGTCATTTAATGGAGTAATGTGAAAAATATTTTATGGATGAAATAAAGGTGAACGGGTAAAAAACCGTTCATTTACAAAAGCGAGAACCAGAAAAGCAAGCCCGGCCATGAGGTAAGCCGGATATTCATCGCTGTAATTGACGTAAATAATTTCATCCACTTCTGTGCGTTCCAGGCGATCAATTTCCCGGTAAACTTCAATAAGCTCTTCAAGGTCTGTAACCCGCCAATATTCTCCACCTGTTATTTCAGCGATATGAATCAGCATATCTTCATCAATATTCACCTGTACATTTTGATATCGCCGGCCAAAAATCGGATCGTCGACAGGGTAGGGGGCAGTTCCGCGCGAACCGATTCCCAGAGTATAAGCCCGGATTCCAAGTGCAGCTGCCATTTCACCGGAAGTAATCGGATCAATTTCACCCGCATTATTCATTCCATCGGTAAGCAATATGATTACCCTGCTTTCAGCCTCGCTGTCTCGAAGGCGATTAGCAGAAGTTGCAATACCCATTCCGATTGCGGTACCATCCCTCACCATGCCAAGGTCTACGGTTTCAAGCATATTAAGTACGAGATTATGGTCGAGAGTTGGCGGTACTACAGTAAAACTTTCACGTGCAAAAACGTTAATTCCAATCCTGTCTGTAGTTCTTTGCCTGATAAAATCGGAAGCAACTTCTTTAGCTGCGATCAGGCGATTCGGTTTAATGTCTTCTGCCAGCATGGATGAAGAGATGTCGATACTGATCATAATATCAATACCTTCGGCGCTGCGCTGAACACTGGTGTTTTGAAGCTGAGGGCGAGCAAGTGCCAGTACAAGGCAAACATATGATGCGGTGTACAGAAAAGGTGTTGCCCACACAAGAAATGAACGGTAATTGCCGGGAAGGTTTTTCAAACTCATTACCGAAGAGAACGTCAGGGATGCACTTTTACCGGAGTAGTAAATCCATCCCCGGTAAGCGATAAATAGCGGAATGAAGCCGAAGAGCCAAAGGTATTCAGGATTTGCCCAGCTCATATTATTTCTGTTGAGATGAAACGGTTACTGGACGAGATGATGGGTTGATAATCCCTTGTTCCAGCTCGTATTTATACTTCATGTATTTAATCTGCTCATAATTCACGATCGAGGCTGTTTCAATAAAATCTTTTGCTTTTTGAAGTGCCGATTTGGCCAGTTCTGTATCAGGATGAAAATTTGCAAACTTCACAAGGTCGGCTTCATTTAATACTTTTCGCGTAATGGTAATGATTTCGGAGGGTGCCAGTTCTTGTTGTAGTGATTCATTGATTTCCCGGGTAGTCATTTCCATTGCCGGAAAATGATAAACACGTTTCAGATAATAACGAATAGTATCTCCCAATTTTATGTAATAGGCTTCATAATCTTCCCGTGTATTCAGAGTACTTACCTGAGGTAAATTGTATATGGCATGTTTGAGTTCATCAAGCGGATTTTTAAAAGGAACCGGTAAGGGCAGCTTAACGTCTGTTTTTTCGGATGCACGGTTCAAATACCAGCGGTATAAAAAGAAGGCTGCCAAAATTAGGAACAGGAGTAAAAGAACAATTGGCCACCAGTTGCGTGCAAAAGCGAATATGGGCTTTATAGGGCGAAATTCTTCATCGCCTTCGGCCAGAAGGGTCTTAAAAAAAAGAGGTACAGGTACCGTATAAATTGTACTGTCTTTTCCTGCCGCCGTGTAGGTAATTTCTTTACGCCCGATTGTAAGATCTTCAGTACCAAAAAACTGAAGAATAAACACAAGACTGTCCCTTCTTGAAGTCAGCTGGTACCTTTGCCGTGACAACACATCCAGTTCGTCTTCAAAGGATTCCTCAGACGGAAAGATGATGCTCTCGTACTCACCGTCAAAAACAATCGTATATTCAAACACATCCCCTACCCGGAGCGAGTCAGTATCTGTGTACGTGTGAATAAACTGTGCGCAGACCGGGCCTGCAGCCGCACCGAGGAATAAAATTGTGATTAGAAAAAACGTCTGTAAATGCACGTTTGTGTAATAAGTCAGAATAAAGTGTCTGTGATATTTTTCAGGCTAACAAGATAAGAAATGAAAGAACGATTGTTTCATCGATTTCTTATCCTGTATAAACTGCGGATCACATTATCCTTGTTGCGAGTCAATGAATTGGCGTAAAAAGTAATTTGTAAAAGTTATGCAATGATTATGATATAATAATGATTTCTTTTATTTTCCTAAAAATCATCTGCAGCTATTTACACTTGTCTAACCACTTAATAAATGAACGTATAACGGATGCTTAAAAAACTGACCGGAGTTGTTCTTCTTTTTGCTTGTATTGTAATAATTGCCTTCAGATTCGATGGGAGTAAAATAGATCTATCAGAAGAAAAGAAAATTCAGGTACATAACATCCAGGAAATACCAGCTACACCGGCTCTCGATCAGTACGGTATGGCAATGCAGTTTTATGAAGAAGTTGTTGAAGACCGTATACAAAGAAATGAATCTCTGTACATCATCTTAAGCCGTCATGGTGTTACTCCCGATCTGATTCATTCAATACAGCAACAGGCACGGGGCCTTGTGAACCTGAGCCGAATGATTCCCGGCCAGCAATACAGAATCTATAAAAATGATAGCCGGGCAGTTGCTATTGTATGGAGGCGCACTTCTACTGAATATACCACGATTAACTGGGAAGATGGTATTGAAATCACCAATTCCAGCATTCCTGTCAGAACGAGTATCGCGAGTGTTTCGGGAACTATACGAAGTTCACTTGCCAATGCGATCCAGGCTCAGGGTGTATCGAACAGGCTTGTTGTGGAATTGGCGAATATATATGCGTGGACAATAGACTTTTATGGACTCAGGCAGGGTGATCAGTTTAAAGCTGTTTATGAGAACCGGTTTGTAATGGATGAATACATTGGAATCGGTAAAATTAAAGCCGCAGAATTTGAACATCGCGGAAATGTTATCAGGGCATATTATTATGACAATGGTGACCAGCCCGGTTACTACGATGCAGAGGGTAAAAGTATGCGGCGTTCCATGATGAGGGTGCCATTTGAGTATAATCCACGCATCAGTTCCGGTTTTTCACACAACCGGTTGCATCCAATTCTGAACCAGAGAAGGCCGCATTATGGAACCGATTATGCTGCGCCGACAGGAACTCCCATACTTGCAGCAGGCGATGGCGTTGTAACTGAAGCGCAAAACAGGGGAGGAAATGGCAATATCGTACAAATACGTCACAACAGTGTATATCGCACGGCTTATCTTCATTTAAGCCGTTTTGGTTCAGGCATCCGGCCGGGAGTGAGAGTAAGACAAGGTCAAGTAATCGGTTACGTGGGCCAAACCGGACTTGCCACCGGGCCGCATCTGTGTTACAGGCTCTATAAGAACAATAATCCCATCAACTCTGTCACGTATGATTTTCCTCCGGATGAAGGACTTTCAAATGACCATATGCCTGCATTCCTTGCCGAAGTTAACCGACTTGATGAACTCCTCCAATCTCTTGTAGAGCCTGTTGAAAACCTGGCGATGAATTGATTGCAACCCTCCGGTGGTGCCTTGCCTGGGGAAATGATGGCAAGTTACCGTTTAAAGCCGGTGTTGCTTCTTAGAAGAGGAAATTAAAACACATACTACAGGTTGGTTTATCAGCATTTTTAATTTGTCCCGGCTTGAAACAACATCCCGGATACTTACCTTCCGGTTCGTCTCTGGAAAAAGTTTATCAGTGGGCGCAGATATGATTCATTAGTATAAACATCTACTGAATCCATCTTATTCCGGATAAAGTATTCCTTAAGATTTTTCTTTTGTTCAAGTACCTTGATACGATATGCTTTTCTAACGGATTTACTTGAGGTATCCACAATGGTTTGTTCGCCGGTCTCGGCATCTTTCAAAGGAACTACACCAATATCCGGTAATTCCTCCTCAAACTTATCATTGATAACAATATTAACGAGATCATGCTTGCGCCCTGTAATACGGTGCTGCTTCTCGAAGTTACTGTCCTGAAAGTCGGAAGCAAGGATGATGATGGCGCGCCGGTTCAGCAGCCGGTTTACGTAAGAGAGCGCATCGGCTACAGAAGTTTTTTTGCCGGCAGGTTCGCTGGTATAAAGCTCGCGGATCAGTCTCAGGACATGTGTGCGGCCTTTTTTTGGAGGCACAACCTTTTCAATTTTTTCACTGAACAAAACCAAGCCTACTTTGTCCCCGTTCTTAATGGCACTGAAAGCAAGTACGGCACATATTTCGATGGCAAGTTCCATTTTAGTCTGCGATCGGCTTCCAAAAAAACCACTGGGAGAGATATCCACACAAAGCATAAGCGTTTGTTCACGCTCTTCCTCAAACACCTTGATAAACGGTTCACCGCTGCGCGCGGTTACATTCCAGTCGATCTGCCTTACATCGTCCCCAAAAGTATATTCCCTCACTTCGGAAAATTCCATACCTCGTCCCTTAAAAGCCGACTGGTATTCACCGCCGAAAATGTTATTCACCAATCCTTTTGTACGGATTTCAAGCTTCCTGACTTTGGAGAGTATTTCTTTGGATATCATTGTCGAAAAATTTCTTTCAAAAATATACTAATTAAGAAAAGGGAAAATATCATCTTTCCATCAATTAACATCAATTTAATCCGGAATTAACAATTTGGTAACCTGAAATACCGAAACTACTCCTTTTATATTATTCATGTTTTAAATATCAAAACATGCAAATAGGGGGCCGGTTTAATAAAAAATGCGAACAGATTCTCTTTGAAGCAGGGAAAATATCCGGGATGAAATCAGGATATAAGATCGCGGTAGAACAGGTTAACAGGAATATCGGATTGAGCAGAAATGAGATGCGATTATACCTGGAATACATGAGGGATAAGCGATTGATCGAGCTTATAACATTTGGCGGCCCGCTTTTATATGGCCATATCATATTAACAAAAGCAGGATTAATAAAAGTTGGATCTATAAAGCAATAAATGGAAGTGAAAAAGAAGGCGGGCAGGGTTAAGACCGTACTTAACGGGCATTTATTAATTATAAGCATCTTATACCCAAAATTTAGTACCCGATGTTCCGAAAAGGTCAGAAAAAAGTGATACGAACAGTTTAAAATCTGGAATTTGTGTCTTAGAAATTCCGGTTTATCCGGGTTAGGTAGCAGCTAATACACGGAACAAACGGCAGAGCTGAACCTATGCTAACCTGCTGCTGGTTCAGGCTGATTGGCTGAGTGTTCAGATTGAATTGATTCCCCATAGTTTGCCCAAATCATCCAGAGTAAAAAGATGATGATGTAAAAAATGGCAGTTGTGCTATAATCGTGGGTAATATCAAATGCTGATGGCCAATATGCCTGAATATAGCAAAGTGTTACAGTACGCAGTACATTTGTGATGTAAATGATGGCTATACCAAATACTGAAAAGATGAGTCTTGGAATCCATGCACCTGGATAAGCAATCACAAATCCTAGAAACAGACCGATAGCGGCAATTCCATTGCAGCCATCTACTATTTCCACGCCATTGGTGCCACTGATTCCAACCACGCGGCCGAAGTAAAAAATGCTTTCACCCAATACAGTAAGTATACCGGCACTTACAGAGGCAATATTTTGTGAAAGGGGTTCATCAATCATACCCCCCGGTAATACCCAAAGTTCATAGACTATGTACCAAATTACATAGATCACAAATACCTTGATCAGAAAACGGGCGATTTCGGATTTAAAAATGGTCATAGATGGTTATTCAGTTTTCGCCGATTCAACACCAATGAAAATATTGGAAAATCAGGCAAGGTAAAAGTGAAGTTTAAAAATATGATAAATAATGATTTATATAAATTTTACTGCGATTCAGAATAACAATTTTACATAATCATGAGTCACATTTTGGTTACTGAAGAGTAAAATTGACAGTAAATAGTTCATATTTCGGGAATCATTTCTACGTATTACATACAGTATTCTTATCTTTCATGCGTTTAAATACGCGTTATGATTTGGGAAAATAGTACATATTTGTGGTTTATTTTTTTATTGCCTGCAATATATTTTGGTTATTGGTGGTACATGAGGGTTCAGGCGCGGAAACGCGCTAACTACTTTGATGAGCGGCTAGTGGCACAGCTGCGTAAAAATTACTGGAAAACGGGTGATAAAATTCGATTATTTTCACTCTTAATTGCAGGGTTATTTTTTATCATTGCATTGGCCGGCCCAAAAATTGGCACTGAAGTTCGTGAAATACAGCGCCGTGGCGTAAATATGATGGTAGCACTTGACCTCTCCCGTAGTATGAATGCTGAAGATGTAAATCCCAGCCGTTTGAGTAAAGCGAAATTTGAACTGAACCGGCTTATAAACCGTTTGCAAGGCGACCGGGTCGGGCTTTTGGTTTTTACAGATGAAGCATTTGTACAGGTTCCTTTCACGACAGACTATGCCGCTTTCAGGGTACTGATGGATATATCAAACACCGATCAGATGCCCACGAGTGGTACTAATTTCAGGGCTGCCATGGAGCGAGCGATTGAAAGTTTTCAGTCAATCGAACGAAGAGATAATGCAGCCAATGTACTTCTGTTTGTGGCTGATGGTGAAAATCAGGGGCCTGATTATCAATCGGCAATGCAACAACTGATTGATATGGGTGTGAGCATATTTACTGTCGGTATAGGTACAACCGAGGGTGGGCCTATACCAATTTATAACAGTAACGGACAACTTACGGGATATCACAGGGATGCGCAGGGTAATACCGTTACAACCCGGCTTGGTTCGGAAACCATGCGCGATATCGCAAGGGCGGCAAATGGTGAATACTATGATATCAGGTCGGGTAGTGACAATATTGAACCGTTCTTCTCCAGATTGGATGAACTTGAAAGAGGTGAATTTTCGAGTCTGGAATTTGCCGATTATAAAAACCAGTACCAGGTTCTGCTGCTGATAGGGATTATGTTTTTCCTGGTCACACTTTTTTTCCCTGACAGCAAACCGGAAAGAGACCTCATAAGGGGGCATAAAAAAATAAGTCCATAAGCAATCAAATTCAGACATGATCAAACTATTCGTTACAGATCTTGATGGGTGTATTTCTTACCCATTCCGTTCTCCTAAATGGGATGCCGTTCAGGAAATCCGCAAATTGAATATATTAAGCAGATCGGATGAATGCATTCCGCCACTCACGATTTGTACAGGCCGCCCGCATCCATACGCAGAAGCCGTGGCACAATGGCTCGATATTCGCCATCCGTTTGTTTTTGAGAGTGCAGGTTTGTATCACTGGGAGGGTAACCGGATTGAAACGGCCCTGAACGGTACAGAACATGAGCTCGTACCCATTCATGAGATGAAAGAGTGGATCAAAGAAAACATACTTACAAGATATCCATCAGCGAATATTGAGTATACAAAAATGATGGATGCAGGTATTGTCACGCCTCATCTACATGTTGTAAAAGAAGTACTGCCAATTATTGAAGAAAAAGTGCGGACTGATTATCCCGATTTGTTTGTCCACTGGACAGATGTGTCGGTAAATGTTTTGATGCCCGGCAATGATAAACTACAGGGAATGAAGCTGCTCGCGGCATCACAAAACATTTCGCTTGAAAATATTGCCTACATTGGAGATACAGGTGGAGATATTACCGCTCTGAAAGAAGTTAAAATGGCTTTTTCTCCGAAAAATGCAACAAGAGGCGTGAAAGATGTAAGTATCAATCTTGAGTATGAGATCACCGATGCCGTACTTGAGGCTTACAGACAGGTAATTGAATACAATCGCTCACAGGTCTGAAAGGGGATTCTCTTTAAGGAGTAGGTAGTTCCAGTTGTTACTGCCCGGTTGTCTTACTTTCCGCCCATTTTGAAGCCAGTAGAGGCTATCGGGTCTTATGAGAAAGGTGAGGTTTGTCAAGCCACTGTCTTTATAGGTTGTAAGAGTATCTCCCGATATTTGCCATTTTCCCATCCCTGTATAGGGCATAAAATCACGAGTACTGAATTGCCTTGTTTCGCTGTAAATATCATGATTGAGACTAAGTTCTATATGCGTCTCAGGACAGGTGGTACAGTTAAAAGTACCATGATAGGTGGACGGAATATCAATTAAAGCCGAAAATGTATCTTCGGATGATTTATTTTTAGAGAGTTCATTGCACGCTACATTTATCCTGAAAGAAATAAAAACTCCCAGCAGAACAAGGATTGCGATATTTACAAATTTATTCATCCGTCAACTGATTACATCTCATTTGCATTCGCTGCCCTGAGATATTCGAGTAACAGGAAAGCCTGGTTTTCCGAGATGCCGAGATCAGCTTTTACTCCGGGGTATGAAGAGGATAACTCCTGTCCAACCGGGTGTCTATTCGACATTTCAATCGGGTTGAGAATATAATTCAGAATAAATTCCGGTTCACGGCGGTTAGCTACATTTCTGAGTCTGGGTGCCACAATAACTGCATCAAGCTGATGGCAGGCAACACAGTATGTACTAAAAATCTGCCGCCCCTGCTCAGCTTTTTCCAGGTCAATTTCTCCGAGCTCAATGGTATCCGTTACCGGCCCAATTCCATGATTCAGCTGAAATTCAGTAAGTTTATCCGGGTCATCACTTCCACAGCCGGAAAATATTATCACGAGGAGAAAAGAAGTTATTATAAAGGATTTGAAAATCATTGTGAGCTATTGAATCGGTTTCAGGTAAGATTTTTTGTTTTTTCGAGAGATTCGGTGGCCATTTTATCCCGGTACTCCTCGAGAAGGTCTGCCAGATGATTGTCAAAAGTTGAAAGTATCCGAACAGCAAGCAGTCCCGCATTTTTTGCCTTTCCGATTGCTACGGTAGCGACCGGAACACCGTCAGGCATCTGAACGATAGAGTACAGGCTGTCAACACCACCGAGTGCGGTTGTTAAAACAGGTACTCCTATTACGGGAAGGGTGGTATATGATGCAAGCATACCAGGCAGATGCGCTGCCCCGCCCGCACCGGCAATGATTACTTTAAGCCCTTTTTCTCTTGCATTCTTACCGTACGAAGCCATTAGATCTGGCGTTCGGTGAGCCGAAACCACTTTTTTTTCATATGGGATTCCAAATTCCTCGAGGATTTGAACCGCTTCTTTCATGGTTGACCAATCGCTGTCACTTCCCATCACCACACCCGCTACCGGATTCTTGTTTTTCATGAGTCTGCAATATTAAATTACCCAGGTATTTTATCACCAATCATGAAAGATAGAGATTCTCATATTTATTCTCTCTGATTATTTATAAAGATGTCCATGAGCCGGATCATCGGTTCAACAATCCGCTACCCGTTTTTTTGTATCCGGTATCTCTAAGCATTCAACCTGTAACCGAAAGCAGACGAGTAGAATGAGCCAAAAAGTGAAGTTCATAAAATTGTTTAACATTAAACTTTATTGTACATTTCAAATAAAATGATTGATTGACATGGAATTAGGTATTTATACATTTGTTGAAAACACACCCGTCGAAGGTTTTGAGGCTAAACGAACACCGGCTGAAAGGGTACGGGATTTACTTGAGGAAGCCGTGCTTGCTGACAAGCTGGGCCTTGATGTATTTGCGATAGGTGAGCACCACAGGGAAGAGTACATTGCCTCTGCGCCCTCGGTGTTGCTTTCAGCGATTGCTGCAAAGACACATCAGATCAGGTTATCGAGTGCAGTAACGGTATTGGGTTCTGAAGATCCGGTTCGTGTTTTTCAGCAATTTTCAACGCTTGATCTTATTTCAGAAGGCAGGGCCGAAATAATGGCAGGACGCGGTTCTTTTATAGAGTCATTTCCTCTTTTTGGTTATGACTTGAATGAATATGATGAATTGTTTGGGGAAAAACTTGATTTACTGCTTACCCTCCGGGATCATGAAATTGTGGAATGGAGCGGGAAATTCCGAGCACCGATTCACGGGAGAGGGGTTTATCCAAGGCCTCTTCAACAACCATTGCCTTTCTGGATTGCCGTAGGGGGTACTCCGCAATCTGCTTACCGCGCCGGGGCTTTGGGTATACCCATGGCACTTGCCATCATAGGCGGGTATCCCGAACAATTCAAAGCATTTGCTGAACTTCACAGGCGGGGTGCCGTTGACCACAACCAGAAAAAACCGGCGCTGAGTATAAATTCCCATGGATTTATTAGTGAAACATCACAGGATGCAGCAGATATCGCTTATCCCGCATTTAAACAGACAATGGACAAAATCGGCAGGGAAAGAGGATGGGCTCCTATGAGCAGGGGCCAGTTTGATGATTCAATTACTTTGAAAGGAGCGAATGTTGTTGGAAGTCCGCAGCAGGTTATTGACAAGATATTGTATCAACATGAAATATTTGGGCATGATCGTTTTCTCCTTCAAATGAGTGTTGGAAGTGTACCTCACCAAAAAATGCTTCGGTCCATAGAACTTTTTGCAACAGAGGTAGCACCGGTAATTAGAAAAGAACTAAATCTGGAATAAAAGGATCACCATATACCGGTAATATATTAGATTATTTTTTCATTATTATTATATACAGGGTTTACTGAGCCAAATCCCGGAGTACAGAACTGTCAAGTACTGGTTTGGCAGCTAACCCGAATTATTCACGAAAAGAAATTTTTTTAATTTCAAGTTATTGAAAATATTGTCCATACATAAAATATATAGTAGCCTAAATTTGAGGTATCAGAAAAAGCGGCGAAATTTCCCTGTGAGCTGCGTTCGCCGAAGGCATCCCTTTGGGAGAAGTGAAAAAAACGTACTCAGGGTACTACAGGTACCCTTCCGTCGCTTTTTCCCCTTCGCCTTGCTCACAGTAAAATTTCTTGGTGAATAATCCGGGCTAAATCTATATAATTATATATCTTTACATCATAAATGGTTTTTACATGTTAAATCACATATCAAGGAAGGATTTTCTAAAAAAAACCGGAACTGCCATCACTGTAGCCTCTTTAGGTTTCCCGGCCATCATTTTACCAAAAAGAAAAGAAAAACTGGGAGTGGCTCTTGTAGGTCTTGGCAATTACAGTACAAACTGGCTGGCGCCCGGCCTGCTGAAAACGGAACATTGTGAACTGAAAGGAATTGTAACGGGGAGTCCGGAGAAGATTCCTGTTTGGCAGGAGCGGTATGCGATACCAGACCGCAATGTATACAGTTATGAAACGATGCATGAAGTTGCCGATAATGACGACATTGACATCATCTATGTTGTGACACCACCGGGTTTGCATGCACGTGATTCGATTCGCGGTGCGGAAGCGGGTAAGCACGTTTGGTGTGAAAAGCCAATGGCAGTAACTATTGAAGAGTGTGAAGCCATCATTGCTGCTGCAAATCGAAACCGGGTACAATTAACCATAGGGTACAGGATGCAGCATGAACCAAATACAAGAACTATTATCAAACACGGACAGCGGCTGCCGTTTGGTGCAATTACAGAAGTGAGGTCCGCAGCAGGTTACCGGGCAGGAGGATTACCCGAAGATGACTGGCGTTTTTCCCTCGAAATGGGGGGAGGTGCTTTGTATGATATGGGTGTATATCCGATTAATGCAGCGCGGTATGCTACAAGTATGGAACCTGTTTCCGTGAAAGGAGTTCAATCGACAGAGCGGGAAGAGATGTTCCGTGAAGTGGATGAAAACACAGTTTTTGAGATGGTTTTTGCAAATGGCCTGGTGGCAAAATGTGAAACCAGTATGGGTAGAAATATAAATCATATAGAAGTGGATTGCGAAAACGGGTGGTATTATCTGAGGCCGGCAAGTTCTTACTCCGGTGTTGGAGGTGAAGTAAGCGATGGTACCAGGCTTGAGCCCGATCCGGGGCATCAGCAGGCCCGCCAAATGAATAACGATGCACTTGCCATAAAAGAGAATCGTCCACCCATAGTGACAGGTGAAGAAGGCTTAAGGGATATACATATTGTGAAGGCTGTAATGGAATCATCAGGCAAGGGTGGTGAAATAGTGAACCTATCTTGGTAATTTTTAAAATCCGGTAATCAGCGAATCGCGTAGTATGAAAAACACTCATCTAAATTCAATTCCATACATCTCTCTCAAATTCTCTATATTTAGGCGAAATATGGTTCAATGAGTATGGATTTAGAAGAAAAATTAAGGCAGGTAAAGGAGCGATACGAAGAAATCAACCAGGCTATGGCAGATCCTGCCATTTATGACCGGCCACAAGATTATGCCGAACTTACAAAAGAACATACTCAGCTCAGAGAGCTTGTTGAAGATTATAATCGCTGGAAATCGCTCACTCATCAGATTACCGGAAATGAAGAATTGGTGGAATTGGATGAATATGATGAGCTCACCGAGATGGCAAAGAGTGAAAACCGGGAATTAAAACAGAAGATTGCACGACTCGAAGAAGAAATAAAGTTTAAGTTGATACCGAAAGACCCTGATGATTCAAAAAATTGCATTGTTGAGATAAGGGCCGGAACTGGGGGTGATGAAGCTGCTTTATTTGCAGGCGACCTTTTCGATATGTACAGACGCTATGCCGATTCTCAGAATTGGAAGATGAGTGTGCTTTCAGTTGCGGATAGTGAAAAAGGAGGATTCAAGGAGATCGTATTTGAACTTTCAGGAAACGAAGTGTTTGGGAAAATGAAGTATGAAAGTGGCGTTCATCGTGTGCAGCGGGTGCCTGAAACCGAATCACAAGGCAGGGTACATACATCAGCTGCTACCGTAGCTGTTTTACCCGAGGTGAATGAAGATGTAAATATTCAAATTGACATGAAAGATGTTCGGGTTGACACCTTCCGTTCGAGCGGGGCCGGAGGACAGCATGTAAACAAAACCGATTCGGCAATACGGCTTACGCATGAACCCTCAGGCCTGGTGGTAGAGTGTCAGCAGGAACGCAGCCAGCATCAAAATAAAGAGAAAGCCCTGGTTATGCTCAAAACCAAACTTTACGATATTGAAATGGAGAAAATCCGTTCAGTGAGAGCTGCCGACCGGAAAAGCCAGGTTTCAACAGGCGACAGAAGTGCGAAAATCCGGACATACAACTTTCCTCAGGGCAGGCTAACTGATCACAGGATAAACCTTACCCTATATAACCTGGATGATATTCTGAAAGGAAATATCGGAGATGTAATAAAAGCTCTCAGGGTTGAAGATAACCTTGAGAAATTGAATGCAATAATGAATTGATCACAACAAAATTAACCTGAATCATAATAGACTGTTTTGAACTTTCCCAATCCTTTTTACAGGTGGCGTCCGCATCCCTGGCATGGCCTTGAAACAGGAGAAAATTCACCTTCAATTGTAAACGCATTTATTGAGGTAACTCCTTTTGACGCCATCAAATATGAGGTTGATAAACTAACAGGGTATATGCGTGTTGACCGGCCGCAAAGAAGTTCATCATTGCCACCCTCTCTGTATGGTTTTATTCCGCGAACCTATTGCGGAGACCGGATCGGCAGCTTGTCTGCACATACAAACAAAGGTGACGGAGATCCTTTGGATATATGTGTACTTAGCGAGCGGCCAATTGACCGCTCCGAAGTTATTCTAAGTGCCCGCGTAATTGGCGGACTGCATATGATAGATCAGGGAGAGGCCGATGATAAAATCATATCTGTTTTGGATAATGACAGGTACTATAAGGACATCAATGATCTCTCCTCACTACCTGATATACTTATCGAAAGATTGAGGCATTATTTCAGCACCTATAAACTGATTCCCGGCAAAAAAGATATCGATGTTTTTGTGGATCGTGTTTTTGGAAAGGAAGAGGCAGAAAAAGTGATTAATGCTGCCATTTTAGATTACAAAGACATGTTCGGTGAATAAGATTACTCATGGTTCTTTTCCCGAATTACAGCACAAAATTATAAAATTTGCTATCTTAGTAAGCTTTAATTTTGTGTAATCATAAAAGCGAATGCCAACCTGGATTTTACATACAGAATTTAAATTTGACGCTGCCCACTATATAGAAGGGTATGACGGGAAATGCGGAAGGATGCACGGGCATACCTACAAGGTTCATATTTCAGCCAAATCCCACACGTTGAATCCTTCAAAATATCTGGAAACACCCGATATGGTTTGTGATTTTAAAGAGTTGAAATGGGCCGCTGCAGATGGCAAAAAAGGCGGTTTAGACCATACCGTACTAAATGAATCGATTCCTGTACCCACAACAGCCGAGCGCATAGCTGAATATATTCACAAAGAAACCCGGGCGAGAATTCCCGATGAAATTGAATTAAGGGTAACGGTATGGGAAACTGAAACAAGCTGGGTTGAATACACAGACAAAGATGTTTAAAACGAAAGAACGACAAATTATCAAACCCGTTTCAGGTTTGTACGATGATGTGGAATACCCTCTGATGGAGGATTTTTACACCATACAGGGCGAAGGGGTACATACCGGTTCAGCGGCATACTTTATTCGCCTTGCAGGCTGTGATGTTCAGTGTTGGTGGTGTGATGTGAAGGATAGCTGGGATGAAAATAAACACCCTAAAACCAGAACAGGTGATATTGTAAAAAATGCGAAAGCATCACATGCCAGGTTTGCCGTTATTACTGGCGGTGAGCCGTTACTTCACGACCTTGAACCATTAACCGTAAGCCTGAAGCAGGCCGGACTGAAAGTACATATTGAAACCAGTGGATCATCTCCCTTGACAGGCCAATTAGACTGGATTACACTCTCACCCAAACGGTTTAAAAAACCACTTGATGAAATATATCCTTATGTGGATGAATTGAAAGTGGTTGTCCTAAAGAACAAAGATATTGAATGGGCAGAAGAAAACGCCTTAAAATGTGCTCCATCTGCAAAATTACTGTTACAACCGGAATGGGATACTCCTGAATCGATTCCGTTCATAGTTGAATATGTAAAGAACAACCCGAAATGGGGAATAAGCCTGCAAACCCATAAATTCATGAATGTTCCATAACGGTAATACGTTTCCTTTCCAAAAGACATTCAATATAAAAGTTTATGCGATACAGTGAATCTTCTGTAATCATTACGGGTGCGAGCCAGGGTATTGGCAAATGTATCGCATTAACATTTGCCCGGTACACGAAAAGGCCATTGATCCTGATTGCGAGAAACAGGGAAAATCTCGAATTAGCAAAAAAGGAATGCCGGGAAGCCGGGGCTCAAAAAATTGTAACCTTACAATGCGATTTGACAGTGAACAGTAAAACCCAAAAGCTGGTTTTGCCTGAGGGCTTTCCCTGCCCGGGAATTCTTATCAATAATGCAGGCACATACCTCTATAAAACTCTCGAGGAAACAACAGAGGAAGAATTTCATCAACAGGTTAATGTGAATCTTTTTTCAGCTGTACATACCATTCAGCGTTTTCTGCCCGATTTGCGAAAATATGAAAGGGCGTTAATTATAAATATTTGTTCGGTTGGTTCGCTAAAAGGCCTTGGTGACAGTGGTGCTTACTCAGCTTCAAAACACGCCCTGCTTGGGTATACCCGTTCATTGAGAGATGAACTACAGAATACCAACATTGGGGTGACTGCTGTAAACCTTGGTCAAACTCATTCCACTTCCTGGGAAGGTTCTGCCGTTAGTACAGAAAGGCTGATTGATCCGGTTGATTTAGCACATCTTTTGATTTCTTTTACGCAAATAACAGGCAGAACGCTTGTTGAAGAAATCATTCTTCAGCCCCAGCACGGGCGTGTACCTTCCATGTAAAAGGATTATTCGGATTCCCGGTATTTGCCATAGAAGCGTTAGTTTTGCTGCAATTATTTAAACACTACCAAACAGGAAGCTCCTCCGGAGCTTTGGGGTATAGATACCCTTTGTTCTATAAACAGGAGGCTCCTCCGGAGTGTGGCATGGCTACGCCAATTTGATATCCGATTTTCGATATCCGATTGCAGATATGCGAAGTATTTATGATCGAGAATTGGATATCACCCAAATGGGATTTCAAAAAATAGTACAGCCATGAACACAAGTGCCGGAGATATACTATATATTATAGCACCCAGTACCGGAGGTACGTACGATCTTATAGCCCCGGAATTTATTCAGGGGTAGACCAACGAAAACAATGATTTAG
>SKKO01000352.1 GCA_007123715.1 Balneolaceae bacterium
GTTGATTTAAGTGTGAGAATACGATGTTTAATATCTTCAAAACTGAATAAGCCGTCCTTTACCGTTCGATCAATTGCTTCCTTCAGGGTATAATTATCGGGCTGAAGCCAATCGTTTACGGCATCTGCAATTTTACTGATATGTTGATTCAATGCATTCATCAATCACGGTCAATCAAAAAATTACACCCGCGCGGATTATCGTGATTCCACCTGCCCAACACCTTAAATCGTCCTGACTCATCAGCTACTCCCCTGTCTTCGGTGAGAATAAATGGACATGAGTAAATATTTGCCAAATCTATGACCCCGATCTTTCCCTCCTCGCCGGCACTACAAATCCTGCCAGGATTTTCCGGATCTCTTATTGTGACCTGAACCCATTCCGGTGCTGTAAACCATTCCGAACCTAATGCATACATTTGGCTTAAGAGTTCGCACATACCATATTCGGAGTGAATGGATTCCAGCGGTACCTGAAAGTATTCGGCTATTGTATTTCGAAGCTCTTTTTTTGTGATTTCTCTCCTGTAAGTTTTCATTCCGCCCGTTTCAATAATTTCAACAGGCTCTTTAAATAAATAACTTCCTCCTTCAATAAGATCGATCAGACCAAAAGCAGCGCCAAAAAGCAGCGTTATTTTTCCGGACTTTTTTACCTGGTATTCCCACTTTTCCGGATTCATGGCATACTCATCCCGGAAAGTGGATAAACCGCTTTTGTCTTCGGAAATAAGGTGTTTCATCATCCAGATAAGTGATGAGTCCGGATTTTCATTGTATCCCGGCAAATGGCACAGCAGTGCGTATTTATCCTTTGGAAAACGCGTATAGAATGCGCGGTTAATTGCCTGTTTGTAAATCAACGTATCATGCACATAATGAATGCTTTGTTCCATTGAACCTGTACCGCTGCTTTTAAACGCAATCTCTGGAAAACTGCCTTCAGTCAAGATTTTTCCCTGTTTAAAAGCACGTATCGGAAGCAGCGGTATTTTATCCGGTTCAATTTCAGTTGATTTTGCATATCCAAGAACTTCGGAAAATTTGCTGTAAAACCGGTTTCTCCCTTTCTGAAATTGATATACTTCCCGGCAACGTTCAGCGAAAGATATTGCAGGATCAAAAATATAAGTAGACCAATCCTTTTTGTTCATTGACTTTCAATGACTCTAACAGTTCTAACCCAATCTGCTTAAACCTTTCCTGCCAATATCTTTACGAAAATATTTATTCTCAAATGAGATGAGTTCAACGTTTTTATAGGCATGATTTATTGCATCTTTAAGTGTATTGCCGTTGCCAACAACACCCAAAACCCTTCCACCATTTGAAACAATGGTCCCATTCTTGTCAGCAGTTCCGGCATGAAAAACAATGGCATCCTCATCAACTTGGTCAATACCTTTTATTTCCTTTCCCTTTTCGTATTCAAGCGGATAGCCATCACTTGCCAGTACAACACAGCATCGGTATTTATTGTCAAGATAGATCGTTTTTTCATCAAGCCGCTGTTCTACAGTTGCCACCAATAACTCCAAAAGATCGTTTTGCAATGATGGTAAAATAACCTGACATTCTGGATCACCAAAGCGGCAGTTATATTCTATCACTTTAGGTCCATCTTTTGTAATCATCAAGCCTACATAAAGAATACCTACATATTCGGATTCTTCAAGAGACATTCCGGTTATTGTGGGATTTATGATTTCAGATTTCACCTGATCAAGAATTTGTTCTGTAACAAGCGGTGCTGGTGAATATGAACCCATACCCCCGGTGTTCAGGCCGGTATCATCATCGCCCACTCGTTTATGATCCTGGGCATTATGTAATACGTGAGAAGTATGGCCATCAGAAATCACAAAAACGGATGCTTCCTCTCCTTCCAGGTATTCCTCAACAACAAGCCTGCTTGCCGCTTCAGAAAGTGTTTTGTCTTTTTTAATGCTAAGCAGACACTCTTTTACTTCCTCTTCTGAATTGCAGATAAATACTCCTTTACCTGCTGCCAGTCCATCCGCCTTTAATACAATCGGATAAGTATCCTTCAGCTGAATGAACTTCAACGCATCATCAAAATCAAATGAGCTGAATGCAGAATAATCTGCAGTAGGAATATTATATTTGGTCATAAATTCCTTGGCGAATTCTTTACTGCCCTCCAGCATTGCAGCTTTTTGAGAGGGGCCGAATACAAGAACATCATGCTTTTTCAAAAAATCAGCAATGCCGTCCACAAGGGGTGCCTCAGGCCCGACAATTACAAGTTCAATACTTTTCTCACGGATGAATGAAAGAATGGCATTAAAATCCGATAATGACAAAGAAACATTTATGCCATATTGTGCAGTACCGGGATTACCCGGGGCAATATAAAAAGCACCGAGTTTTTCCGATTGTATTAACTTCCAGGCAATGGCATGCTCTCTACCGCCATTACCTAATAAAAGAACATTGTAAGTGTCCATGCGTTGATTTAAATGGTTTCAGAGATTTTTAAAATCTCATTATAACTTTCAGCTTTCATGCTGGCACCACCGATTAAGCCGCCATCTACATCCTTTTGAGATAACAGTTCTTCAGCATTGTCGGGTTTCATACTGCCTCCGTACAAAATTCTCACTTTTTCACTGCTTTCTGATCCCCAGTGGCGGGTAATCAGTTCCCGAATAAACTGATGAATTTCCTGTGCCTGTTCGGGCGTGGCCGTCTCGCCGGTACCTATAGCCCATACGGGTTCATAAGCAATAACCAGGTTGTCTGACTCATCCTTGCCCAGGTGGTTCAGCACAGCGTCTACCTGACGTTGAACAACATCCTGGTGAATCCCTTCTTTTCTTTGTGAGAGCACCTCACCTACACAAACTATTGGTATCAGACCATCATCAATCACTTTCTTTGCCTTTTGTGCCACCAGTTCATCTGTTTCATGAAAGTATTCCCTTCTTTCTGAATGACCCACAATCACGTATTCGCATCCCGCAACTTTGAGCATACCTGTACTGATTTCTCCTGTGTAGGCTCCATCATTTTCAGTATGAACATTTTGTGCACCTACTTTGAAGGCAGTTCCTTTGAAAGCTTCAGCTACAGCAGGTATTGATATATAAGGCGGGCATAATAATGCTTCTGATGAAAAGGTATTATCCTTCCATCCCGAAGCTATTTCTTCTGCGAGTTTATATGCTGCATCCGGAGCTGCATTCATCTTCCAGTTTCCTGCAATTAAGAATTTTCTCATTTTTTAATATTTTATTCAGTTAGTGTTGCGATTTGCTGTAAACCCCGAACTACATCGTCATATTCGTTGCCGATGTATCTTCTTATAATGGTACCGTCACTATTCACAAGAAATCGGGTCGGTATTCTGTTAAGGTTCAATATTTCTGCCAATTCTTCTGTATCAAATGAATTGGGTTGTATGATATTCCAGAGCTTGCTCCTCTCTTCAAAGAATGCCTGAAGCATTACATCTGAACTAGCAAGAGGAACCGTTATAATCTGGAGGTCAAAGTTTCTGTAAATCTGGTGAATTGCAACCGTTCTGTCATATTGCTGCTGGTATAAAAAATTGTCGAACCTGGTTATTTCCATTAAAAATGGTTTACCTATCAGTTCCCGCGTACGAATTGTATCACCTTCAATTGTGATAAATGTAAGTTCCGGAAACGGATAACCCGGTGCAAGAAATTCAATATCGTAACTGATATTATCTGCCCATTGCATGGCCAGTTCGTTCTCTGAAAAAGATTGTTTGAACTCTTCGAGATAACGGTTTGCTTCTATGGTTCTGGAGCTGTCGAACAAGAGTTCAATACGCTCCATTTTAATTTCCATCAGGTGAGTCTGGATCTCACTTCTATTTTCAAGATCCTGGAGAAACTCAAGTGCACCAGTGAGTCCGTCTGTTTGGGCGTAATAATCTGTCAGAACCTGTCTCACCCCCGGTGAAAAATAGTTATGCCGTTCGAGTATCAGAGCGCTGCGATCCAACATTTTCGCGTCGTTCCAATCGCGCAAAAGTATGGCTGAATTTTCGCCGGAGATCTTGCCAACATGGGTATCAGGATATTCGTCAAAAAGCTCCCAATATAAATCACTCCATTTTTCGATCTCAATTTCAATGCTGTCTTCTTCAATCGCACCTGCATTGATAAAATTGGCAACTCTTGTAAAATTTCGTTCCAGCCTGTTAAGAATTGTCAAAAGATCATTTTCTTTTGAGGATATTGTAACGGTTTGATTCACATTTGGCAGACTGGCTTGAATGTGAATCGTGTCGCCGTCGGCAAATACAAGGTTCAGGATCCCAAATGTATTCCTGTTTCTGGAAATCAAAACCGGATATATATCATCCATATCAAAAACAGCGTCAGCGGCGAAAAAACCTGATGAATCCGTTAATGCGTAGAAAAGGGTATCTGTTTGTTGGCTGCCTCCAGATATGGTTGAGAGTAATTGTATGCCACTGTAATCACCAGATGCATCAATCTGCCTGTCTACCGTAATCTGACCTGTAATGTGAACTAAACGTTTTACTTCAGGCTTATCCCTTGAACAAGATAGAAGTGCCGTAAATGTAAATAAAATCAAAAAAAGGATTTGATATTTCATGATAAAAGGTACTGAATCTGAGAGCATTATTCTGTACCGTCGAGCTTTACTGCAACCATCTCTCTTACTAATTTTGGATTGGCTTTGCCTTTTGACTGTTTCATGACCTGCCCGATGAAAAAGCTTATCAAAGCCTTTTTGCCTTCTCTGTAGCGTTTTACCTCATCAGGGTTAGATTCCATTACCTCATCAATGATTGGTTCGAGGAACCCAGAGTCTGAAACCTGAATCAGATTCATTACGGCAGCAAGCTCAATGGGCTCTTTGTCACTTTCTAATAGCTCGTTGAAAATGGTTTGCATGGCAGAGGAGTTGATTTTATCCTCTAATTTTAATTGTATCAAACCCGATAGCTGTTTAGGTGTTATCGTGAATTCATTTATGTGAATACTCTTTTCATTCAGAACCCTTAAAACCTCGGTCAGAATTACATTGGAAATGGCTTTTGGTTCGTTTAGAAATCCAATTGCTTCCTCAAAATAGTCAGCAAGATATCGATTATCTGTCAATATTGCGGCTTCATCCCGGCTAAGGCCGGATTGTTCAACAAAACGCAAAAGGCGTTTATCCGGCAGTTCCGGCAGTTCTGACTGGATATCCTCAAGAAGAGATTCGTTTACAATAATGGGGGGAAGATCGGGTTCCGGGAAATAACGATAATCATGAGCTTCTTCTTTTGATCGCATTTGCCGGGTTTCCAGTTTGTTAGGATCCCAAAGCAGTGTTTGCTGTATCACTTTCCCGCCGTTTTCCACC
The DNA here is from genome assembly GCA_007123715.1 of Balneolaceae bacterium. GTDB lineage: Bacteria > Bacteroidota > Rhodothermia > Balneolales > Balneolaceae > Rhodohalobacter. The sequence continues at coordinate 5,373 of SKKO01000352.1, forward strand.
AATTCTATCTGACGTTCAATCTCAAACGTAATGGCTCTTTCCACATTGCGAAACGAGTTCATGTTCTTAAGCTCGGTACGGGTACCCAACTCCTTCTGCCCCCGCGGCCTGATGGATACATTGGCATCACACCGAAGGCTGCCCTCTTCCATATTTCCGTCGCAAACATCCAGATATTGTACAATCTGACGAATTTTTTTTAAATATTCATAAGCTTCGCGCGGGGTGCGAAGATCCGGCTCTGATACAATTTCAATGAGCGGTGTTCCGGCACGGTTCAGATCTACGAGCGTGTGGTAAGGATCCTGATCATGAATGGATTTTCCGGCATCCTCTTCCATGTGAATTCTTGTAATGCCAATTTCTTTTACATAATCTTCGAGTTCTATCTCAATACTTCCTTCATAACAAATGGGTGTATCGTACTGCGAAATCTGATAACCTTTGGGTAAATCAGGATAAAAGTAATTCTTTCGGGCAAAAATTGATTTCTCGGAAATTTTGCAACCGGTGGCAAGGCCCATCTTTATGGTATATCTCACCAGGTTTTCATTTAAAACCGGCAAGGTGCCTGGGTGGCCGAGACACAATGGGGTTACCTGTCTGTTTGGCGCACCCCCGTATTCCGATGAAACTGCCGCAAATGCTTTACTTTTTGTGAGTAGCTGAGCATGCACTTCAAGGCCAATGACCGCCTCATACTTCACATTCGATATCGTCGACATTCTTTAATTTAGTGTTCAATAAAATTATTAGCTCTAAAAGATAATAAAGTATGGAGAGAATGTAATCACCAATATCCATTATTGTTCAATGAATGTCTTGAGCAGTATATCGGTGAAAAGAAATACTTTTTTTTTAAAAAATCCTGTTAAAAAGCGCTTTTTTAAATATTTTTAATCGATTATGCTTCACTATTGTTTTAATATTTTGTTAATTAAAGTAAACACAATAACCATTCGCATATTGATATGAAGAATATTCTCTACACTCTCATTCTCAGCCTGTCGTTATCGTTCACGTTTACACTTTCTGCACAATCACAAAGCCATCAGGGACTCTATATGAAACTTGAGTTTTTAGATATAGACCGGGATGATATAAGCAGTTTCAAAAGCGAAATTGAAAATGTTTTGAAACCGGTAAATGAAGCCAGGATCAAGGCGGGAGCTTTGAGATACTGGTATGCTTACAGCGTACTCTATCCCGGAAGCCAGAATTCAACCCACAATTTTGTGATTGTCACAATTTGTGATGCTATATGTGCTTTCGAAAACATTGAGGATCATCTCGAGGGACAATTATCTGCTGCTGATTTAGAAAACCTAATTCCCCGTTTCAATAACATAATGATACCCAGGTTTTCCGAGCTGTGGAGAATTAACAATAGCATGCTTCGATCCGAAGAAGCGAAACCATCACGCTATTTTATGCTTGATTACATGAGGGTTCGCCCCGGCCTGGAATACACGTATCAAATGATGGAGGATGATAATGCAAGGCCAATTCATGAATACAGAATCCAAAACGGCAACATGGAGGGTTGGGAACTGTTTAGCCTGATTCTTCCCCGCGGAGATGCATATGGCTATAACTTTGCAACCGGAAACTATTTCTCGCACCTCAGGGATGTAGAATTTCACTTTAACGAAGAAGTTATCCGTCAATCAAGCCCGGATGTGAATGTGGCTGAATTTATCGAAAACGTGGAAAATGTACGTGAACTTGTCCGTTCTGAGGTACTGGAATTGGTTGATTACATCAACTAAAGGATTCTTACAGGCATAATGCGATCGAACTATTTAGGCTGTTACGAACAGAAAGATTTGTTTTAGTCTATATTTAGTCCGTACAACTGTTGTGTAATGCAGTGTATACTCCCCTGCCCCCACACAAGATCGGCACAGGGGATTCCTGCTATATCACGTTCCGGAAAGTGATTCCCTAATATTTTTAATGCTACATCATCATAACGATCATCATATAAAGGAACCAGTACAACTCCATTGGCGATATAGAAATTAGCATAGCTTGCAGGAACATATTGAGAACCGTCTGCTGTTAGTCCGTCAATTTCAGTCAAAGGAAGAGGCAGAGTCAAAATATGAAATGGATCACCATTCCGTTGCTTCGCCTGTTTCAGGATTTCGAGATTTTCATTCAGCGCGGCATAGTTTACATCCTTCTGATCTTCACAAACCATGGTAAGTATGGTATTGTGATTTAGAAAACGGGATAAATCATCAATATGCCCATCGGTATCGTCTCCTTTTAAACCCTCTTTTAACCAAATGATCTGTTCGGCACCCAGATAATTTTTCAGGTAACTCTCAATTTCAGGTTTGGTAAGATGAGGGTTTCTGTTTTGGTTCAGAAGCACCGACTCGGTTGTCAGGAAAACACCTTCGCCATTGGTGTCGATACTCCCTCCTTCCAGGATCATTCCGGCGTCAAACTTCTTTAGCCCAAACGTTTCTGCAAACCAGGCGGGTAATGCATTATCGGCATCATAAGGCGGATATTTCCCACCCCAGGCATTGTAACCCCAGTTGGTGATGGCAAATTCCGTATGAAGACCTTGTGCGTTTTTTACAAAAATGGGCCCGCAATCTCTCGCCCATACATCGTTTATGGCAATGTGGTACAGATGTAATTTACCTGTATCGATTTTCCTTGATTTCAATCGGTGCTGAACATGATTTATCTCTATGGCTGTATCAATGAGCAAAATAACCGGCTCGTACCGGTGAAGGACTTCTATAATATCCAGATAAACCTCTTCAGCTTTTTGTAGCCGTTCACCCGGCCATGTTTCCCGGTTGGAAGGCCAGTGTAACTGTGTTGCAGAATGGGTTTCCCACTCTGCCGGCATCCTGTAGCCTGATGAATAGGGTGTAACAGTCATTGTGTGTTTAATTTGTTCTTCAAAACAGATTTGAACAAAAGTAGGAATTTTGGGCAAAAAAAAACCACCTGCTTTGATACAGGTGGTTTCTTTATTTTAAAGAATTACATTAATGAAATCTCAATATGGCTTATTATCTGACAATGAATTGCCCTTGCTATCTGTTACTGTTAGCCTCACCGAATCCGGATTGGTTCGCGATCTCAGCTCATTGTTACCAGAGGCACTGCCTCCGCTCACATTAAGCGTGACAGTGTCGAGTACATTGGTTCCGCCTAACAACTCGATTTTAACCTGTGAAAGGTCTCCATCTACATCAGAAACAGCCCAGGTCACTTCAGCTCTTCTCCACGGCCCGGATGAAAAGGCATTGACGGCAAAGGTATTAATTAGCGGGGCATTGTCACCCGGCTCTGGCTCTGGTTCTGGCTCTGGTTCTGGCTCTGGTTCTGGCTCTGGTGATCCACCGCCGTTACCTGATCCATCAAACAGGCTGTAGAGCAAATGATTATTCGCTGTATTAGAATTGGTTACGATATTTTTGGTGCTTAGATCGGAAACAGCATTGTACACCTGTTGTGAAGTTGCGCCTGGATTATTCTGTAAATAGAGCGCTGCTACACCGGCTACATGCGGTGCTGCCATACTGGTTCCGCTTATTGTATTTATAGCGGTATTACTGGTATGCCATGCTGCCGTAATGCTCGCACCCGGAGCAAAGATATCCACACAATTTCCAAAATTTGACCAGGATGTTTTACTGTCGGTGTTAGTAGTTGCACCTACCGTGTATGCTTTTGGTGCACCGGCTGGGGAATAGTTACAGGCATCTTGAGCCCTTCCGCGCCTGTCGCCATTACCGGCCGCTACAATGGTAGGAACGCCTGCATCAAACATTCTCCCTACGGCTTCATCTACAGTCGCACTGCTGCCACCACCAAGTGACATGTTTGCCACTGAAGGGCCTGAAGCATTTGCGGCAACCCAATCCATACCGGCAATCACTCCGCTGAACGTTCCGGAACCATTACAGTCAAGTACTCTTACGGCAACAA
>SKKO01000226.1 GCA_007123715.1 Balneolaceae bacterium
GAATCAGTCCGGGAAAAATTGGCTGCTCAATTGGGTTTGAAAAATAATCAACAGCCTCTGCTTTTGATACGGTTTGGTTATGCCAAAGAAGTTCCGCGGTCACCAAGACGACCTGTTAAAGAGATTATTTTAAGTAATACCGATTAATTCGGTAATCAATTTTATGAAGAAAAGAATATCACAAATTGAAATCTATCATACATTTTCATTGAATAGAAAATCTGGACTATTATTGGCATTCATACTATGGTTATACATTTTCCCGGGTAAAACACTTTTTGCGCAAAATTCTAGTGAGGAATTTACAGCATATCTGGACGAACGTATTCCTGGCTGGATGAAACGGTATGATGTACCCGGTGTGACAATATCTTTAATCCATCAGGGTGATATTGTTTGGGAAAATGCTTATGGGTATGCTGACACCGAACATGGAATACAAATGACAGTAGACACTGTTTGCCGCGTTGAATCCATATCAAAATCAGTTACAGCCAGGGGAATTATGAGACTTGTTGAAATGGGGATGGTTGAATTGGATACTTCAATAAGCAAATATCTGAATAGCTGGGAATTTCCAGAAACTGATTTTGATGTGGATAATATTACTATAAGGCACTTGCTTAGCCATAGTTCAGGAATTCCGCTTGGAACAATAGGGTTGGAATATAATCCGGAGGATGAAATACCATCGGTAAGAGAATCACTAAAGAGAGAAGTTCACATGGTTCAGCCATCCGGAAAGTCGTTCATCTATTCAAATCCGGGTTTTAACATACTTGAAGTACTTATTGAAGATGTAACCGGCCGGCCATTTTCAGAGTTTATGGCTGATGAAATTTTATCACCATTAGAAATGATTACAGCCAGTTATGAATGGAGAGCAGATTTCCATACTCCTGTACCAAAAGGGTATAATATCAGAGGAGTTCCGGTTCCCAATTATGTCTATTCAGAAAAAGCTGCAGGCGGCCTCTTTGCAAGTTCCCGGGATATTGCACGATTTGTTGCATCAGGCATGTTAAATGGGTTTTATTCAGGCGAAAATATTTTGTCTCAAAGCAGCATCAGAGAGCTTTATACACCGGTAATCAAAGTTGCAGATATCTATGCACTAGTGTCAGAGTATTACGGTTTGGGTCATTTTCTGGAGACTCTGCCAAATGGCCAAAGAGCTGTATTCAGCGGTGGCCATGGAAATGGCTGGATGACCCATTTTCATATGATACCTGAGACAGGGGAGGGAATAGTCATTATAATGAACAGCTCCCGAAGTTGGCCTTTAATCTCCCATATTTTAAGTGACTGGGCAAAGTGGAACGGGTATGATTCTGTGGGGATGGGTCTTATAAAAAAAGCGATTACAGGTCTTTGGATTCTTGTTTCTCTAATAATGGCTGTTTCACTATTGCAGCTTATCCGGGTTATCAAAGAGTCACTAAAACTAAAACGACGGTTTGATTTAGATATTAAGAATTATTCAGGGTTACAATTCATGCAACTTGCTTTATCGGTGATCTTAATATTGATTTTGATTTGGAGCTTAACCCGGGATTATTTGATCATAGCATTCGTTTTTCCGGGAGTATCAGGCTGGTTGATGGCAGTACTAAGTTTTGCTGCTTTTACACTATTTGTATCTGGAATTTTAAAAAATAATCATAATTATGAATAGTCATAAAACAATGTTACGAGTATTAAACGGAGATTTCTTATTCTTTTTGGTTTACTTGTGATATCTGCCATTTTTAATTTAACCGCAGTTAGATTTAGATAGGGCTTTGCCATTGTCACCTTGTTTTTTTAATCACCTTAATCATAGCTTTAAAAGCAGCACTGTGTCCAAACCCGCTCAACTGATTTACGGTCCCCGTGAAATAGAGGTCTGATCCGGGATGATGAAAAGCAAAAGCTCCCGATTGTCCCCAGCAGCCGATGATTTCCCGAATGGGTTTGAAGGGTGAAATAAACCGGGGTGTCCACAGTTTTTCAAGGCCAATGCCGAAATAGAACTGACCGGGAAACCAGATTAAGTTCCATTTTTTTAAATCTTCGAGATCTTCTTTAGGAAAAAACTGCCCGTTGAAAAAGGCTTTCAGGAATACCATTAGCTCCGAAGCGGTCGAAACCAGACCGCCTTCTGCGGTAACGGAGGCAATGTAGTTTGGCAGGTGAAGCTTTTTGTTCTTGTAGTACATTTGAGCCGCAGAGTCGTCGTTAGTATCCTTGTAAGCGTAGGTGTTCTCAAGCTCCAACGCATCAAAAATTCTCTCTTTGAATACATCTGCCAGACCTTTGCCCGTAATGGTTTCGATAATCCGGCCAAGGAGCTGAAAATTGGTATCAGAATAACGGGCTTTACCTTTTTGTCCCGGCCTGAATTTAGGGCTCATTTCTTTTACATGTTTCAGTGTTCTTTCAAGTGGCCAAGGCTCATCTTTCCCTCCGAACAGGTCATCGGCAGCCGTTTTTCCATTGGGCTGCTTGTGAGAAAAGTAGTCCGGAATGCCCGAGGTATTGGACAACAGGTGCGTGATGGTGATCTGATCGGTGTAATCGACACCTTTTGATACATGCAGCCCGTCAAGATGCTTCTCTGGGAAATACGAAACGATTTTGTCATCCAGCTTCAGGCGCCCTTCGTTTCTGAGCATCAGAATCAGGGTTGTAATGCATAGTTTGGTAACACTGGCGATATAAAAGCGGTCATCTTTATTGAGTTCACCAGCTGCCCCCAGCCAGGATATGCTTTTATCCCCGCTTTCAACGCAAAGCAAGGCGCCAAAGACACTTCTGTTCCTGGTCATGTTTTGTGTAATGGTTGTCAGAAATGATCCATTTAAAGTTTTTTTCATAATATATTTTCAGTCACTAAGAATTTTTATTGTGAATTTGTACTGACTAAAACTGCCTCCGTCAACATCACAATTTCATGTACATGATATTTATCTAAACATTAAAAAGCTTCGCCAAGAGTCAGGTATAATCCGGTCGTATTCGGGCCGGCTGCAAAATCGATCCTGAGATTGGTGGTGTCACCGGGATTGAGATTAAATCTTAACCCGCCACCGGCAGCCCATTTTATCTGGTTCAGATCAATCTCTTCCCAAGAAGACATCACACTCCCAACACCCCCAAAAAGTGCAAATCCAAATCTGCCTTTCAGATGCTGACGCCATTCAGTTTGAACCTGAAGTGAATGATTATCCCGAAATCTTCCATAGTAATAACCTCTCAAGATTTGACTGCCACCAATACCTGAAAGATCAAGAAAAGGTACATCGCCGGCCGTTGCCTTTAATTGAGCTTGAAAAGCCAGTATGGAGGATCCATTTCCCGCTAAATCCAGATACTTTCTGCCGTCCAATCGAAACTCACTATATGAAAAAGAGGTTCCGAAAATTTGTGGGTGAACCGTAACCATAAACTCAAGAAAATGATTTTTTGTAGGTGTCATGATTCTATCTCGCTTGTCCCATCGGATGGCTCCGCCGATGCCAATGCCACTGCCTCCGTCATGACCGGTTAAACCAATAGATTCGATAGGCTCTCCTTCACTGTCCTTATAGACAAAATCATAGTTTTTAAACCAACGTACGATGGGTCCTATATAAACAGAGTCACTCAATCTTTTGAGTCCCATTAACTTTGCAAAGAACATTTTATACTCAATACTGATTTGATCTTCACTTTTTGTATCCGAGCCGATTCCCCAATAATCAGTAGGGAAATAGTAAGCAAACAGTGAGCCGCCAAGAATCCACGATTCATCGGGAAGGATCACTGCCGGAACAACCTCCATTAATACCTGATTGTTGAGTGTATAAATTGCAGAGAGAATGATATTTGAGGGGCGTGTTTCCGGTCCGGCACCGGCTGGTTTGAATTGTTGCATAGCCACCCCTCCAAACATAAAACTCGTTTCAGGAGCCGACCCAAGTATGGGTAATAATGTCAAACGGTTTGTATAAGTGGTATCCGCCGATTCAACTTCAATCACATTCTGTCCGTTTAATTGAAACGGTAGTAATGCAATGAATAACAGAATAATGAGTTTGAGGATGAACATCTTCATTATGCCTTCTCTTTAGAGAGTTTTGAGTTCCATGTCTTTTTTTCTTTATCTAACGGCAATATTGAAACTCTGCTCAGTTTTTCCGGCCCTAAGATTGCAACTGTAACGATGGATGCAATCACAAAAATTGCGGCGAGTACCGGAAAAGCTTCGTTATCAATCATGTTTACTGAAACATTCAGAAAGAGATGAAAAAGGGTGGCTATGAGCAGGCTTCCGCAGGAACCGTTGCAGGCGGCCGTCACCATAATGGAGAACGAAACTCCGATCAACAGATAAGCCCAATAGGGTATAGACTCAAAACCCAGCCCTGCAAACCATAGCGGCAGATGCCAGAATGCCCATATAATACCGAGCAGTATACTTGCACTCAGGGCATTCATTCGAAGCTGAAGCCTGGGCAGTGCAAAACCCCGCCAGCCCAGTTCTTCTCCCATCGCTCCGGTTATGGTGATCAATACCAAGAGACCGATAAATGCTGCCGGGTCTGCAAACAACTCAGTGGATGGCGAGTAACCGTACAACCATCGGAAAATGAAAATGGTAATGAACCCGAAAAGGACGGGCGAAAACGCCAGCAGATACCAGCCGGGATGCATGTTCCATCTCAGCCACCCTTTCAGAAGTTCCTTAATGGCCCCTTTTCGTTTGATGATCCATCCCAATACGATAAAAGCCGCAATGTTGGGCATCCACGAACCAAAAATAAGAAGCATTTCGAACGGCAGTTCTTCTGAAAGAAGGCCATAGTTGCGGGCAATCGGCCATGCCATAAACGCCCAGGCAAGTGCAAATGCGATGAGAAAGAAATAGATCAGGGGTTTGTCAGGTTTGTTCATTTCTGCCTCACAGTTTTAAACCTATTAAGAGTTGGGGTGCAAAAATGGGACTTTTGATATCCTCATGGAAGCCCGGTGGCTTGTTGGTTCTGAGTATTCCGAAACCGATACCCGGTGCCGGCTGAATAAACAGATTCCGGTAAAGTGTGAATTTGTAACCAATCTTGACTTCACCCCAAAGCTCCACACCCCGATAGCGTAATTCCGTAACATCCGAATACATCGGGTTATATGCCGGCCACATCTCTGCCTCCACGTGCAAATTTTTCCATAGAAAGTACCTGTACCCAACAATAAGAGTCATGGCATTCGAAGTGATGCTGCCGCTCGTAAAATTCTGATAAGCAGGCCCGAAGAAGTACTCATGGTTTCCCCCCGTATTGTAACTGATATGAATCTGATAGATTCGTGCGATGGGATAGGTAAGGCTGGTCGCAACACTCCACTCCGGACTGTTGCCGGTATCCTGAGCCGGTACAGAATCGTGAACGGCCAGCAGCAGGCCCAATATGAGAAATGCAGAAAAAAGTAAACGTTGATTCATCAGCCTTACTTTTGGATTTGTGTTATTCCATTTCATCGGCATGAATTCTTTCCCAGTTTGATCTCATCCGGAAACGGGCTTCCTGATCTTTTACCAGCTCAGCCTTCCATCGGTACGTGGTTGGCCATTGCTTAAACATGGGCTCCACGCTGTACAAAAACCGAAGGGAAAGCTTGTTTTCATTTGGAATCCAACCGTCTGACGGAATCATCTCAATCATGAAAATATCACCATCACGTGCCACCCTGTAATCACCACGGATGAATCCGGTAGTCACATCTCCTGAAATCTCAAACTGCCCTTCCGCTGATTCACCTGCAAAAGCCTCCAGGTTCGGGAATGAGGGATTAAATGAGAGAGAAACGGTGTGACGGCTGTGGCTTCGGGAGATTTTTTGGATTTCAGGTACAGCCCGGTTCATCGAAAGTTCAACGGAATGGTGGCCATGCTGAAAAGTGAGCTCATCAGCTAAATGGAATGGCGTGAGCATTCCATCAAATGCAGGATTCAATGTTGCTATGAGCGGATCGGGACAATACCTGGCAAACGTCATCCGGGTAAAATCGATGGGAAGCGGCAGGTTATCGGGTTCATGATAACGACCGTCTATCTCTACGCTCAGTTCTGTGTTGCTTCTTCTCACAAAGTAAAAATCATGAAGCAGAATCAGCGGCATGGAAGAAGGGTTTTCGGCTGCCAGCCCCATTGGTGCCAATAGACCGAACGGTTTCCGGGCCCGGGTGCTGTGCTCTGCAAGTTTCAATTTGATCAGCCTGCCCTCGATATCCTCGAAACTTACAGCCGCTTGTGCGCCCGATTCATTTACCACAAAAAAAGCACCCGGCATATCACGGCTTACCATGTTTTCCAATCCCTGGCCGGCGATATCGTAACCATCGGGGTCTGGCGAAAGAGAGGGCTGATGATATACATCCACCTTGCCGTCTGTTCTCCAGGCGATCACCAGTACGCCGGTACCGGTTACCTCATCATCAAACACCTGCGGTTCGAATCCATTGTAGAGGCGGTCGGGATCGTTTTCGATGTTGATCAGCAGGAGCCGTTCCATCGGGATGATGCTGATTTCAAACGGATTGATAACCTGTGTAAGAATATCATGACTGATTTTACCATATCTTACTTCATACGGAGCCGGAGTAATCTCCTCCGTCATGATGGAAGACGGGGGGATATGCCCGAGGAGAACTGTTGAGATCAATGTAAATATGATCACGTTTGGGATACTCCCAAAACGCGCATCCTGCCAAAATACAACAATTAGAATCTGGGAGAGAATCCCACCGGTTAATGCAGGAATCCACCAGGAACTTATATTTAGCGACCATAATACCGTGGAAATGACCAGTGTAAGGGAAGTGATCAGCCAGATCAATCCCCACGAACGACTGATTGTAAGTTTCAGTTCGCTGATTTCTGCCAGGTTAAAGGCTTTCACAAAGCCCATCAGATGAATGAGTCCGTGAAGCAAGATGATGATAAATAGAATTGTTTTCATAAATACCTTGTTACCCTGAACCCCTGGTTCAGGGACCTCTTTTAAATTATTATCTCTTATTTCGTGTAATGTGTCTAATCAGCGTTTCGCTTTAATCCGCTAATCCGTCCTTCCCAATAGGTAAAATCACCCTCTTTCAGATTCCAGGCAGCATAAACTTTTCCAGGGATTTTATATCCGCCTGCCTCGTGATATTCACCCATAACGATACTGAAGGGCTTTGTTTCGTATTTTCCTTTGCTTGTCTCAAAGGGCCTGTCATCACTCTCAAAACGGATATACTCTCCTATATCATTGAAGTAAAATCTTCCGCTTACTTCGAGGCTCTTATTACGAAGCGTGGCTTTGGCGGTATTTTCATCAACCGGCTCCCATGTGATATATTTTTGCAGGGCGATTGTTGGCTCAAGAAGCGACTCTGCCAGTAAAATTACAGCGCCTCCAAGGGCTACTTCCTGAGAATGGTTATTGAATACAGTAAAAATTTTTGCCAGTTTCCCATACATGTGGCCCGATCCGTTGTGATACCTGTCCCGCCCTTCAAATGGAAACACACCTGCCATCCGGGTATGCATCCAGGCCAGACGCGCGGCTGCGGATGGGAAAATATACTGACGTGTAGTAAGCGGCATCCACTTTTTATCAGGCGCAAACCTGATTTTTGATTCTGCCCACATCACTTCGGTTACATCAGATTGTGATGCCCCTGCAAAATCGGTGTAGTGTAAATATCTCTGAACAGGGCCGGGGAGTGAGGAAATTTCCGATTCCCGAATAAATTTCTGTTCTGATTCTGTTACCGCCTGAATCTGTTGAGCCTCATCTATAAAAAGTTTCTCAAGTGATGCCATACCCTTGATAAAAAAATAGTTCATCATTAACTACTTGAACAAAATCAATCCCATAAAAAGAAAGGTAGTATCCGTAGTAAAATTCGGGAATCAGGATTTGTCGGTAATTACAGTAGGGAAGAACCTGATGGGTAAAGACTTTATATCTTTGAACTAAGATGATTATGAACCTCTGTTCGGTAAAAACATCAACAAAGATGATTGAAAGACCGGCTTGATAAACCTTTCCCACGGAAACACTACGTGATTAGCATTTGTACACAATGCCTGCACCGAGGGAATACCTTTGGTGCAGCTACTGCGGGTGGTGCAGGGTTACTTCAAATTGCTTTTCCAAAGCCTTCTATTCATCGGACTCACCGTATGAATGATTTGCAGTACTACAATTGTTCTCTAATTGTGCAATTTTAATAAGACTGAAAATCCTTGAAAGTTAACTGTAATAATTTCCATGCTTTAATTTTAATCATTGGGTTAATTCTGACAATTCCCGGTTACACTTACAGCCAAAACATTTCATTCGAAGCAGAAACGGGTATTTTTTGGTTCAGCCAAAACGATGTTCGCATTCCGAATGAAGGCGGAACTAAATTTGACATGACAGACATTACCGGAAGGAATGCCGCACCTTATTACAGGTTCAGATTGAATATCAGATTAGGTGACAGACATAACATCCGGGCTCTTTTTGCCCCGCTCAGCAAAATTGGTACGGGAGTGTTTGATGAGGATCTGTTCTTTGAGGATACACTCTTTCATGCCGGAGTGCCCATCGATGGCATTTATCAGTTCAATACCTACCGGCTTACTTACAGATATACATTCTACGACAGAAAAAGCTGGATAATCGGAGCCGGAGTTGTGGCACTTATCCGCGATGCAAAGGTGGAACTGATTCAACCCGGCCGTTCTGATGCAAACACCGATCTTGGCTTTGTACCTCTCCTGCATATTTACGCGGAAAGAAAGCTTGGAAACAATTTCTCAATAATACTCGATGGTGAATCTCTGGCAGCGAAACAGGGCAGGGCAACAGATGCCTCACTGGCAGTGGCATACCGGTTTTCAGACAGGTGGAGTACATTTGCGGGATATCGCGTCCTTGAAGGGGGTGCAGACGTGGATGAGGTTTATAATTTCTCCTGGACAAATTTTGGGGTAGCCGGAATCAAACTGGATTTTTGATCGGTTGATGACTCCCTCGTTATTTTACTGTTGACATGAGACTAGATTTTTGATTGTTTGATACTGTGGATATAGAGCGAGAGTGCGAAATATTGGGTGCGTGATGTTTCTGACTGAATAAGCTTGATTTTACTTTATATGCAACTTTAATTATTCAAACACATTCCCGTTTACAAGAGTCACAATACTTTGAGCCGGGAGTTGAATATTTCTTGATTCAACGATCCCCTCTGCGGCCGCATTCAGGGTAGCTGACGTAACAATTTTTTGA
>SKKO01000311.1 GCA_007123715.1 Balneolaceae bacterium
AGCTTTTCGGTGAGCGTTTCTTCTTCGGCGCCCGTGTTACGCTTGCTGACAGCCGGTCATATATCACCAAATTCGACAACCCGGAAAATTTCCTGAACCAGTATTACGAAGGGCAGGAAATCGGTGAAATCTGGGGGCTCCGCTTCCTTGGCCTGTTCCAAAATGAAGCTGAAATTGCCAGCCACGCCAATCAGAGCGACGTTGTTCCATGGGGTGCCCTTTCCATAGTACCGGGCTGGCCAAAATTTGCCGACCTGAACGGTGACGGACAGATTCGCACCGGAAACACCGTAGACGATCCGGGCGACCTCACCATCATCGGAAACTCTCAGGCGCGCTACCGGTTCGGCCTGAATCTCGACTTCGCTTTTAAAAACTTTGATATGCGTGTTTTCTTCCAGGGAGTAGGTAAGCGCGATTTTTATCCGCAACACTACCTGTTCTGGGGTTTCTATCAGCAGCCCTACTCCGGGGGTTACAGACATCTGATGGACTTTTACCGCCCAACGGACGACTCTCCCGAAATGATGAACCGGCATTCACAGGCATATATCGAATCCGGGATGGCCAATGCCAATACAAATGCCCGCTTCCCGGTACTCCAGGCATGGCAGCGTGATGTGAATACTTCCGGACTTGGAAATATTCCGGATGATAATTACCTGCTCGACGCCTCATACCTGAGGCTTAAGAACCTGACAATTGGCTATACGCTGCCGCGTCAACTATTAAGCGCAGCCGGCATTCAGAGCCTTCGCCTTTACCTCAGCGGTGAAAATCTTGCTGAATGGTCCGAAGTAACTGACATCATTGACCCGGAATCCATTACCGATGACGGTTTTGGTTACCGTTACCCATTCCAGCGCCGGTTTTCAATCGGTGTAAATGTCAGTTTTTAATCGGAAAACAGAGGAGAAAAAAGTATGAAAAAAATAATCGCACTTCTTACAATCTTTACCGTAACCCTATTTGCTCAAGGGTGTAATGATAATTTCCTGGATGTTAATCCGAAAACAGAAATCGGCCGTGAAAACTTTTTCAACTCAGCCGATGACCTGGACATGTACCTGAACAGTCTTATCAACTGGATTGGATTTTCAGCCATATTCATTGAACAATCGGATGATGCAACCACATCGGGAAATGCTGAATTCATGACCATCATGCGAAGTGATGTAACCTCCCGCCAGATTACAGGCGGTTGGAACTGGGGAAGGCTTAGAAATATCAATTATTTTCTCGAGAATTTTACCAATGCCGAAATCCCGCAATCTGCCCTGAACCATTACGAGGGTGTAGCACGCTTTCACCGCGCACGCTTCTATATGGACATGGTTCAGCGCTTTGGCGATATACCCTGGTACGATAAAGTTCTGGGAACGAATGATGAAGACCTTTTCAAACCCCGTGACCCGCGTGAATATGTGATTGACCGGATTTTCGAAGATTACGCATTTGCTGCAGAACATGTTCGCCATGGTGCGCCGGTTGGTGCCGTCAACAATATGACTGTAAGAACGTTTATGGCGCGGCATGCCCTGTTCGAGGGCACCTTCCGTAAGTACCACGATTATCTCGGGCTTCCGAATGAAAGGTTCCTGCAAATTGCCCGCGACCAGGCCAAAACCATCATGGATAATGGCGGTTACGCCATCTATTCTACCGGCAACCCGACAGTTGATTACGCTACCCTCTTTGCCAGTACCGATCTCCAGGGCAACCCTGAAGTGATTCTGCTGAACAGAAGTATCGACGGTGAACGAAACAGCGGATGGGGAAGTACCGGTTTTGGCCATTTCGAGCAATCACATACCAAAGCGATGGTTCAAACCTACCTGATGGCAGACGGAAGCTATTACTCAAGCCAGCCGGGCTGGCAGGAAAATACCTTCGTTGAGGAGTTTGAAAACAGGGACCCTCGTCTCAGGCAATCGTTCGCTTATCCGGGATGGATTCTGCAGAACCCAAGCACAGTTGCTCAGGGAACTGCCGGTGAACCTTACATCCAGCAAATGAGCCAGAACTTTACCGGTTATCATACCATTAAATGGTTTATTAATAATTCCAGCGCGGCTTACCGAAACAGTATTGATGTGCCGGTATTGCGTTATGCTGAAGTTCTTCTGACTTATGCTGAAGCAAGGGCTGAACTTGGTGAGCTGACACAAACCGATCTGGACATGACCATAAATCAAATCCGCGACCGGGCAGGAATGCCGCACCTTAGCATAAATCCGCCTGTTGACCCAATACAACAGGCACGTTACCCGAACATCAATTCTCCTGTACTGCTTGAAATACGCAGGGAGCGCAGGGTTGAACTGTTTAACGAGCGCCACCGTTTTCTGGATGTAATGCGCTACCGTGCCGGACACCTTTTCGAAGAACTACCCGAAGGAATCTACTTTCCGGGTCTGGGAGCGTATGATATGACGGGCGACGGAATACCAAACGTTAAACTGATTCCTTACACAGAGAATATTCCACAGTCAGAAGACCGGGAACGCAATGAACTCGGCCAAATGCTGATTTACTATCGCGCCGGCCCGTACGGTTCAGATGCACAGGTATGGCTGGAACATGTAAATCACGGCGTGATTCGCGCACGGGATGATATGGGAACATTCCAGGATCCGAAACATTACTACAGGCCCATTCCGGACAGGCACGTACAGATCAATCCGAACCTTACCCAAATTTTTGGGTGGAACTAACTTTCGAACAGGTATTTTACACAATAATGTACATCACCCCGGAATCCCGGGGTGATGTTTTTTTATGCTCTGCTCATGAATAGAAAAACGTGGATAAAAAAAAGCAGTCTGGCTGCTGCATCGCTCTCACTTTCACCTATTCTAATCAGCAAAAAAACTAACCGAACTCCGCTTCTCCGGGTCGCCCATATTACGGATGTTCATATCCGCCCGGAAAATGGTATTCCCGGTCGTTTCAGGTCATGTCTCCAGGAGATCCGCACCCATTCAATCGATTTTATTCTGAACGGCGGCGATACAATACACGCTGCAGATTACGATGATATCACACGTGAGAGGGTCCTTGAGCAATGGGATACCTGGGATGAGGCTATTCAATTGTCAGATGACTATGAAATCCACAGCTGCATCGGAAATCACGACATGTGGTGGGCAGCACCCGATGAAAATGATCCCATGTATGGAAAAGATTATGTCGTTAAACGCCTGAAGATTTCAAACAGATACTACAGTTTTGCCAAAGATAACTGGCACTTTTTTATTCTTGACGGAAATCATGCCGGGATTGCACTCGATGAAGAACAGTACAAATGGTTAAAAAGCGGGTTTGAAAAAATGCCTGAACATTCACACGCTCTGATCATGTCGCACCATCCCATTTTAACCGTAACAGGCACGTTTTATCCAAATGATCAGCACTCAGATGCTGATAAACTCTCGCGGTTGTTCTTTGAACACAGAGATAAAGTGAAAGTATGCATCAGTGGTCACATGCACCTCGTGGACTCTGCTGAATACAACGGCGTAAAATACTACTGTAACGGAGCAATGAGTGGTTTTTGGTGGGGAGAGGGTAATGAGCGATCTGCGGGAAAAGGGTATTACCGCGAGACACCCCCAGGATTTGCCACACTCAATCTTTATGAAGATGGCAGGGTGGAAAGGAATTACATTGTCCATAACTATTAACCATAGATAACCATAAATCCACATTCAATAACCCGGAATTAACACATCAGAATGAATTATAACTTTCACAAATCTCTTTCAGTATTGTTATTCGCTCTTGTTTTATCTGCCTGTCAGAAGAATGAACTTCAGCTTCAAACCGATTCTTTGGAAATTTTGGTCAATGATCGGGGGCACATTATTTCATTTGCGCATATACAGACTAACGCTCAATATTCTGATCCATCACAAAGCAGCCCATTAATTTCAATAAGGTCAAATGATGTAATTTTCCCGCCTGACCAATCCACCTGGGATATCAACAGTCAAATTATCAAGCTTTTTTACGAATCTCCCGGAATTGAAGTAACTGTCACATACCGGGAAAAAGGGAGCCATATCACCTTTGAGGTATCAGAGGTTATAGGTAACAACCCGATTGACATCGTACTTTGGGGCCCATTCGCTACAACACTTCAGGATGTTGTCGGAGAAACGGTTGGTGTTGTTCAGAATCCGGATTATGCCATCGGTATTCAGGCTCTGAATCTGAAAACCCTTGGCGGCTATCCAACCCATGAAGACGATACAGAGCCATCCTATAATATTTTTGCAACCAGCACTTATGTAGATGTTGCCGATTCTGTAAATGTGATCTACCGCGGACAAACAGCTAAACATACTCCAAACGGAAGCGTACTGCAGGCCTACACAAGAGACCGATCAAAAGAACGTATCATTCCGGTTTGGGGACATGAATATTACGTGGCACCAGCATTTGAAGACGGTGGGGTCATTGGCAGCAAAATTGCGCTTTTTGGCACACCCGCCCAAAGTGTTTTGGCAACTATTGAGAAAATTGTACTGGAAGAGGGGCTTCCTTATCCAACTCTAAACAACGAGTGGATCAAAACGTCCAGCCTGGCAAGCGCATCCTACATCATTCATTCATTTTCTGAGAACAATCTTGATGAAGCGCTGGAATTAACTAAAGCGGCCGGTTTAAACTACCTCTACCACGGAGATCCATTTCGTAACTGGGGCCATTTTGACCTGAAAGAAGAATTGTTCCCTGATAACTGGGAGAGCATGAAGCGGGCTGTGGAAAACGCTGCTGAACAAGGCGTAAGGCTTGGAGTTCACACACTCTCCAATTTCATTACTACAAATGATCCGTATGTAACTCCTGTACCCGATCCCCGTTTGGCAAAGGTTGGAAACAGCACACTTTCCGCACATATCGACGCAAGCCAAACCACCATTCCGATCGATGATCCCACATTTTTTAACCAAATGCAGAATAACAACCTGCAAACCGTAACGATAGGAGGCGAGCTGATACGCTACAGCAGAGTATCAGATTCCGAACCGTGGCAGCTGCTGGGATGTGAACGGGGTGCCTTTGGAACAACTGCATCCTCACATGAAGCAGGATCGGAAATTTCAAAATTGATGGATCACGACTACCGGGTTTTTCTCTCAAATCAGTCATTATCAGAAGAAATTGCCATCCGGCTTGCTGATTTATTTAATCAAACAGGCCTTCGGCAAATCTCTTTCGACGGCCTGGAGGGAAATTGGTCAACCGGCATGGGCCAATACGGGAGGCAGCTCTTTGCCCAAACCTGGTATAATCACCTGAAACCCGAACTCCAGCATGATATCATTATCGATGCCAGCAATCCGGGCCATTCTTTCTGGCATATCTACACAAGGATGAATTGGGGTGAACCCTGGTATGCCGGCTTTCGCGAAAGCCAGACTCAATACAGATTACTGAATCAGGACTATTTCAGCCGAAACCTGATGCCCCGTATGCTGGGATGGTTCAGTATGACAGATGCAACAGGGCTTGAAGATATCGAATGGCTGCTGGCAAGGGCAGCCGGATTTGATGCCGGGTTTGCAATGGTTACTTCACCGGACATCGTCCGCAGAAATGGGTTGGGAACAGAAGTGATCCAGGCAATCAGCAACTGGGAAACGTTGAGAATGGCCGGTTCCTTCCCCGAAGAAATAAAAGAGAAAATGCGGAATGTAAACAATGAATTTCATCTCGTAAAATTATCCGGAAAGGACTATCAATTGTATCAGTATCATATCGAAACCATAAACCATGCCAGGATCACCCGGCAGCCTGGTGAACCTGTCTGGACTGATATACGTTTTGACAATCCGTACCATGAACAAAATCTGCAATGGGTTATCCATGCCCCTCAGGATACATCGATCAGAAACATTTTCATTGAAATCGGAAACTCCCGTGCCATTGAATTAGACATTGAAATTCCCTCCGGCGGTTTCCTGAGAATAGATGGCAATGGCATTGCTTCGTTGTATGACTCCAGACAGATAAAACTGCACGATATTGAAATACCGGCTGACCGATTATTGATTTATTCCGGTGAACAGAGAATCAAGTTTGATTGCAGCTTTCAACAATCCACTGACAGTACAGTTCGCGTTGAATTCAAAACAATGGATGAAGGCACCATGATCTCTATTTGAATAAAATACCTGAATGGATTCAGTAACCCGTACAGCAGGGTACATCACACTATAAAAACAAATCATCCTTACCATATTATGTACAGAACAACCTTACCGCTCTATCTTTTATCATTCATTTTACTTTTCGTCAGTACAAACTGTACGCTGCCGGCTGAAACTGCCAGAGAAAGTAAAGCCATATTTATTATCGTGGATGGTATATCAGCCGATATTCTTGAATCGGTTGATACCCCGAATATCGACAGAATTATCGCACAAGGAGCCTATTCACATGGCTGGCTGGGTGGAAAAGCCGGGCGCTATTCTCAATCCCCCACAGTTTCTGCTGTAGGTTATAATCACGTGATTACCGGTGTTTGGTCAAACAAGCACAATGTGTACAATAATGATATTGAAGCGCCCAACTACAACTACTGGAATATCTTTCGCCTGTTCAAGCACAATTATCCGGAAAAGCCTGTTGCCATCTACTCCTCCTGGCTTGATAACCGGACCAAACTTGCAGGCGATGGACTGGCAGAAGCCGGAAATATAACCATCGACATTCACTTTGATGGATTTGATGTGGACACACTGGCATTTCCCCAGGATTACGGATATGTTCAGAGAATAGATGATCATGTATCTGACCTGGCGGCTCAAAGCATTTCTGCCGATGCACCGTATCTCTCCTGGGTTTATCTCTGGTATCCGGATGATACCGGGCACCGTTACGGTGAAGTTGAGGAGCATTTTGAGTCCATCAAAGTTGCGGATGAACAGGTTGGCCGTATCTGGGATGCCGTACAGTACCGCATGGAAAATTACAATGAAGACTGGCTCCTGATGATCACCACAGACCATGGGCGGCGCCTGCCGGACGGAAGCGGACATGGCGGACAAACAGAGCGTGAACGAACCATCTGGATCGTTTCCAGCGAGGCGGATATGAACCGGTTTTTCAGCGAAGGCCATCCACCCGTAACCAGTATTTACCAGACCGTGGGCAGACACCTTGACCTGGATATCCCGCAAGCTTTGAAAAAAGAGCTGGATGGAATTCCGCTTATCGGAGATGTTTCCATCAGCGATGCGGATGCCGTATTCAATGAAGAAGAACAAACCATCGAACTTACCTGGACGGCCTGGGAAGATAATGGCAGCGTTCGTATTCTCATCACTACAACAAACGAATTCCAAAATGGCGGTGAAGATACATACGAACTGGCTGCCGAAGTGCCTCTGTCAGATGGTAGCGTTTCACTGGATGTAAGTGAAATGCCATCCAATTTCTACAAAATAGCACTCGAAGCCCGGCATAACACCGTAAACAGCTGGGCGGTTATCAGCGGGGAGTGATCCTGTTGATCGGGAACATCGTGTACGTGATACTGGATGCTGGTTGCGGGATGCTGTTTGCAAAAAATTGGATAGCGCAAGCGTCCACGCTTGTATCCCCGATCAAAGCTGGGGTTCAAGATTCAAAGACCTGAAACCGTCCCTGCGCCTTTCGGGGTCCTTTCAGCGTCGGGTTTGAGGTTCAAGATTCAAGGGTATTGGTTTGTTGATGCCTTTTGCCTGCTGCCCTCTTCCCAAGTACCGTGAGGCACGACCGATATCTCGTTGCAAAGGGCGTAGCCGGTTAGGAAACGGATATTATTTCATTCAAACAGGAACGTGCCGAAATTCCGGTAATCGTGGAAATTGGTTTCGTATGGCTGCCACGAAAAGGGAGTCATGCCGTCATCATATTCAATACGGTAGAGATTGGCCCGCCAGCGGGTGCCGGATTCTGGGTAGATATTCTCAAGCGGATGAAGCACTTTGAATGGGATAAACATTTCGGCAATCCAGCCTTCAATTTGAGCCCCGCTCTTTTTTTCTCCCCCGATGATGCTTGTTTTATGCCTGATTTTCCTGTCGCTTTCAGCATGATAGCTGTTTTCAAAGGGAATCCAGTGCAGCAACTCGCCATCAAGGTTGGAGACAATCAGCGGCAATTCATAATTTAGCGGGGATAGTTCATATTCAAAATAAACCGGGCGCGATTCATCCGTCCATAAAAAAACTTCCACCACATCTTCGTGCCAGAGTTCGGCAAAATGTTCAGTGAAAGTGGCATTCAGGATGCGGTCATCACAATGAAATAGAACATATAATCCGGTCTCCGAATACAGAACTTTTACCTTGGTTTGAAGTCCGGTTGTGTTTTCATGATTTCTCCTTTGAGTGAGTTCAATCCATTCAGTTATTTGCCAGTTTTCTATGGAACCGTCCCCGGTTATTTCAAAATCGGTTGTTTTTTTGATGTACATCATCGAATCATCCAGTTGGTTGAGGTCTGTTTCCGGTAAATAATTCGCTCCCGCATTAAAGAAGTAAAAGAGAATGAATAAACGTATCATGAAAATCATCACAGGTAGCTCCGTTGTTTGTAAGGTTTGAAGTAATGTTAGTTTCTCCCCCCTGTTTTCAAAGTAATTGTTTTGGGATGTGCGTGCAATATAAAACCCGGTTAGCGGAAAATTATCACCCTAAACATATTATGATTATTTAAATAATGCCTAAAAGCATTATATCAAATCACGAAAATTTTCTTTAATTATATAATTATTTAAGAGTTATTCAAGGAGGTTCGACTTTTTACACAACCTCGATCGCTATACGGCATTCCGGGGCTATAAGATCGGACGTACCTCCGGCACTGCGGTTCATGGCTGTGCTATTTTTTGATATCCCATTAGGGTGATATTCGATTTCCGATCTTAAATACTTCGCATATCTGCAATCGGATATCGAAAATCGCATATCAGACTACTGATTATGATTCATACAGCAAAATCGTTCGTGATCAGGCGCATCCGATTGCAAATACGGAGGGTAGTATGGAATTTCTGAACACAGTAGTAAACCGGGGTTTTTGATAAACCGGGAGAGCCGGAGAAACTCTCCGGCCTAAACAGGGAAACCCGGCCATCTCGGCACTAATAAACATGAGATGTTAGCCAAACTCCTGGGGCCGGAGAAGCTCTCCGGCC
>SKKO01000011.1 GCA_007123715.1 Balneolaceae bacterium
ACAGATTAAGTGAAGTATATTTCGCTCAAGCCATGTAGGCCGGAGAGCCCATGAATAACAGAGGAACGGACGAACGGATGAACGGATTAACAGATTAAGTGAAGTATATTTCGCTCAAGCCATGTAGGCCGGAGAGCTTCTCCGGCTTGGAAAGCTTTTGCATACCCGCAGTGATTTGAGGAAAAGGCACTTAGCCGCTGAGTAGGTTAAGGGGAGTTTCACCCCTAAGCGTCTCTCACAAAACCGTACGTGACAGTCTCCCGTCTTGGATTGCATCATCTCTACTACAGCATGTCAAGGAACTATGTGCATCTGACTTCACGGCACAATCTTCGTTGCGCGAAGGGTTTTTATTAGCCTGGTTTGAAGATCTGGCTGCTGGTACCGTAATATCTTTCTTTACTCATCTTCGTGATCCTTCGTGTCATCGTGCCTTAGTGGCTAAAACCTTCCCGCCTTCAGCGGCATTAAGCCAGACATCTCGCCAAGAAATGAAGTACCGGGAAGGTCACTCTTCATTCCGTGCGCATCCAGTATGGAAGCAGCCGCATCCGAAAATGTTTTTCTTGTACCAAGAGATTTACCCGGCTCCGAAGATTTTCGGATCGCAAGAAGAGGCACAAATTCCCTGGTATGATCGGTACTGTCATCAGCAGGGTCATTACCATGATCACCCGTAATAATGATTACATCATCATCGGCCAGTTTTTCGTATATAGATGGTATGGCCCGGTCTATTTCTTCAAGGCATAATGCAAAACCGGCAGGATCCTGCCGGTGACCATATATCTGATCGGTATCGATCAGGTTCACAAAAGTAAAACTATCCTTAATATTTTCACTCATCAGGCTCAAAAGCTGTGATATTCCCTCAGCATTGCTTTTTACAGGACGGGATTGAGTAAAACCTTTACCCGCGAAGAGATCTATAATTTTCCCTATTGAAAAGGTTTGAATACGATGTGACTGGAGTATCGACATCAGGTTCGGCTCTGGTGGAATAAGCGAGTAATCATGCCGCTTTTCTGAAATGCGTGTAAACGCTCCCGGTTCTCCTGCAAACGGCCTCGCAATTACCCTTCCTACGGTATGTACACCCGTCATCACCTTGCTGCGGGCATACTCGCACCACTCATATAGTTTATTCAGAGAAATTACTTCCGTGTGGCAGGCTACCTGGAATACACTATCAGCAGATGTATATACAATAGGCAGGCCGGAATCTACATGTTCGTTACCATAATCTTCAATCACCCTGGTACCGGAGTAAGGCAGATTACACAAAACCCCCTGTAAACGGAGGCCTCTACAGAATTTCTGAATAACTTCCTCAGGAAAGCCATCAGGATATGTTGGAAATGGCTTTTCAAGATGAATACCGGCAAGCTCCCAGTGGCCGGTAGTAGAGTCTTTACCCGGTGAAACTTCACGCATCTTCCCGTATGATGCCATGGGAAAACGATTTTGTTCAATGGAATGAAGCGGTCGAATATTTCCCAAACCGAGTTTCTCAAAATTCGGCAGCCGAATCTGGGTGATCCGGCTCACTTTACCCAGTGTATCGGCCCCGGCATCTCCATAGTCAGCAGCATCTTCCTGGGCCCCGATACCAAGACCGTCAATAACAACTAAAAATGTTCGTGGCATCTGGCTACATATTTACAACGATAACGTCATCTTTCATGGCAAAAGCGAGTGCTTTTTTAGCATCGGAAACGATTTGTAGTACATCTGTATTTCCAGGTATTACTTTCACACTGCCAAACTTTACATCCAGGCTCACCGGCTGCCCGTCACCAAGATCAAATCTTTTTTTGATATCACGCATGGATTTTTCAATCCATTCTTGGTGGTGATTCTCCGAGCGGCTTATAAAAAGGTACGCGTATACATAATCACTGTGAAATCCAACAAGCCCTTTATAGCCGGTACGAGCCGGATTTAAAGCTTTTACCAGGTAGCACTGCATTTTTTTCAACTCGTCAAGCCTGTAACGAGACCTTATTTCCGTCAGGTTTTCTATTCCGGCAAGTCCAAACCAGATATGCTCATCAGGATTGTGCGTGCGCCGGTCTATTTGACTCAAACTCAGTTCCCACAGATCGGCGATGAAACTTCCAAATTCGGAAACAAACAAATCAGTCTGCCCTGCTGATCTCATAAGGGATGCTTCAATCGTTAAAGACGCGATTTTTACCAGGGTTTTAAGCTGGTGCTTCAGTGATTCGGTAAAAATAAGCGGGTTCTCACTATATGCAACCACAACCGCATGTCGCCGTTGCGTTATCATCATGGGCATGGCCAGTGAAGCACCCTCTGTCTGGTATTCTAATGAAGAAATCCGTTTGGGATTCTGGTTAAAATGCATTGAAAAAACGGGTTCACCTTTGCTGAGAGCATCATGAGCCATGGTTCTTTCTTCTACCAATAGTCCGATCGACAGTGCTGAAGCAGACGGAT
Organism: Balneolaceae bacterium; assembly: GCA_007123715.1. Taxonomy (GTDB): domain Bacteria; phylum Bacteroidota; class Rhodothermia; order Balneolales; family Balneolaceae; genus Rhodohalobacter. The sequence goes on from SKKO01000011.1 coordinate 2,461, forward strand.
TGGATTGCAAAACGGTAACCCAGGTGTCCATTCCGCGTAGTGCTACCACCGCACTCCCGCTACTTAAAAGTTTCTGCATCTCTTGAAGCATCACATCAAGTACTTCAGTGGCATCCATTGCTGTATTAAACTTTTCAACTGCTGAATCAAAGGCTGGCCATTTATTCTGATCTTCATAGAGATCTGTTAACTCAAGGTACGTGTTCAAAACATTGATATGTGCACTTTTATACGCCGAAAGAGATAATTCATGATCTTTGAGTGACAGTCTTTCAGTGGTTTCGAGAACACTTATGGCGACTGTTTCTCCGTTGTTCCGGAAAGGTATAAGTAACAAATGGCTAACCGGCAACCTGTTAAAGTAGTGATCAAGTTCTTCTTCTTTAACGTCTCTCCCAACCACAAGCTGAATAACTTTGTCCAGGTCTCTGTAACGGTCAAGATAAGATTTTTGAAACGGAACCCTGTCCTGAAACATCACATTCGGCTCATTTGTGAATTTCGTCTCAAGAACAAACTGGCGGCGGGATCGGTTTACCCAGTAGAGATATCCCGTACGGCTTCCCGTTGCTTTTCCAAGCAGCAGGATCAGGTCTGCCATCAGGTTTTTAAACTCCAGGAGAGCTTTTTCTTCCCTTTTTGTATTCATCATAAATTTTGTACCGGTTTTGGCCATCATATCTCTGTTGCAAAGTAGAAAGTTAAAGGGATGCAGCCAACTTTTCTGCTTCCTTCACCATATTTTCAAATAAATTCAGACCATTTTCCCAAAAGTCAGGCCGGGTGATGTCAAGATTCAGTTTTGCCACAAGATTATGGGGCCAGTCAGAACCTCCGGCTTCAAGCAGTTTCATATATTTTTCGGAAAATTCATTTTTTTCCGACTTTTGATAAACATCATATAAGGCCAAAACGAGTAATTCGCCAAAGGCGTAGGCATACACATATCCCGGAGTATGTAAAAAATGAGGGATATAACACCACCACAGCCTGTATTCTTCAGTCAGTGTGATGGAATCACCATATAATTCCTTTTGTGTCTGATACCAGAATTCTGAAAAATGTTCGGTTGTTAATTCTCCCGTTTCCCGTCTGGCATTATGAATAAGGTTTTCAAAACGGTTCATTGAAACCTGGCGAAATACAGTGGCGATCGTATCATCAATTTTACTGATGAGAAGCCCCAGTTTTTCCGATGGGTCATCAATTTCCTCCATCAGTTTATTAAAAACAAGCATTTCACCAAAAACAGAGGCCGTCTCGGCAGTTGTTAGGGGTGTGGATGACTGCAGTTCACCCTGTTTTCCGGATAAATACTGATGTACACCATGACCCAATTCATGAGCAAGTGTCTGAACATCACGAAGCTGGCCATCATAGTTCATAAATATATACGGATGGACTGATGTTACGGTACTTGCGGAATATGCCCCTCCCCTTTTCCCGGGTTTAATGGCAGCATCGATCCAGTTCTCATTAAAAAACCTCTCCGTAATCGCCTTCATCTCCGGATGAAAATCACCATAAGCCTCAAGAACCATGTTTCTGGCCTCATTCCATTGAACCGTTTTAGTGGTTTTAGCAACCGGCGCATACCTGTCATAATCAAACAATTCATCGTGTTGCAGCAGCTTCTTCTTCAGGCTGTAATATCGCTGAACCAGGCCATACCTTGCTGTCACCGCATTAATCAGGGCATCTACCGTATCATCATCAATCTGGTTTGAAAGATTCCTGCCCGAGATCCAGGTTTTATATTTCCTGAGCTTGTCGTTGGAATATTTATCAGCCAGAATGGTATTAAAAATATAGGTAAGTGTCCTCGAATGTTCCCTGAAACCCCTTGTGAGTGATTCATGGGCGCGTTTTCGTATTTCACGGCCTGGGTTGTGCAGCTTACTCAGTACTTCCTGTTCTGTTAGTTTTTCACCGTCATAATCGAACCGGGCTGCACCAAGAGTTTCATCGAAGTAGCGATTCCAGGCTGCACGTCCGGTTACATTTTTTGCACTCATCACCTGTTCAGCTTCTTCACTGAGAGTATGCTCTTTATACTGGCGGGAGACACGCAAATAATGCTTCCATTTAATGAGTTCTTCTGATCCGATCAGCACTGATGCCTTCTCTTCATCCACTTTCAGCCATTCCACATCAAAGAAAACCAGTTTTTGGCTCACTTCTGAACCAAGCTCATTGGCTTCCTGAAGCATTTTTCCCAGTGCGGCATCTTCCGTATTTACTGACCAGCCCAGATAAGAAAAAGAACCGATTTTGCCCAAAATCTGAAGAATTTCTTCATATTTCGTCATGGCTTCTGCAAATTCAGCCGGAGACAGTGCTTTAATTCTTCCGCGGTAACTTTCTCCAAAATGGCCGGCAAGTTCAATAACCTTTTTTTTATCGTCTCTCAAGGTCTGAGTATCGGAAGATGGATATAAATCTGAAAGATCCCAATGAATGCTTTCAGCGCCTGTAGATGTTTTTTTCTGTGATGAATTCATTTGAAGTAACTTATTATCGATTGCAAATTTTGATACTGAATATAAACAAAGCGCAAACCACGATAAATTTCATTTTTTTCTTTTCAGTAATTTAAAACGGTTTTTAAAAATCGTCGTATTTTTAAATTGTTTTGATTAGCTTGATTTTGCAGCAGAATGCGGGATATCAATTGAATCAATTCACTCACGTTGATGTTTTATACCATAACAATACATCCTAATAAGAATACCTTACTGTTTTGAAATCACTTGAAGCCATTTTCGGACCCAACTCAGCCCTTGTAGAAGAACTGTACAAACAATATCAGGAAAATCCATCGACAGTTCCCCAGCACTGGCGTAAATACTTTGATGAGATTGAAGGAAAAGAAGAATTCCCATCACCTGATGAAAATGGAATGCCGGCAGTAAAAGAAAAACCGGCACCTGAAAAACCAGCCAAACCCGCTGTAAAAAAAGAGGAGCCTGCGGATGAGGAACCATCCGTACCTGAGGGAGCCGAACTTCAAAAAATTAAGGGTGTTGCGTCTAAAATTGTGGACAACATGGATGAAAGTATCTATGTGCCCACTGCCACTTCGCTGCGCGTACTGCCGGTAAAGATGATGTCTGAAGACAGGACAATTATCAATACACACTTGTTAAAAAGAGGGGAGCCAAAAGCATCCTTCACACATTTGATATCCTGGGCTGTAATTCGGGCACTGAAAGACTTTCCCTCACTGAATTCATCCTATACCCAAAATAACGGTACTCATTACAGGATTTCACAGGAACAGGTTAATCTCGGTATAGCCGTTGATCTGGAATCGCGGGATGGGTCGCGCAATCTTGTAGTACCCAACATCAAGGGTGTGAATAAGATGAATTTCAGGGAATTCCTGTATGCCTATTCCGAACTCATTGAAAAAGCGAGAACCGGAAAGCTTGAAATATCCGATTTTGAAAATACTACTATCACGATCACCAATCCCGGTACGATAGGAACCGTATCATCTGTGCCACGCCTGATGAAAGGGCAGGGAGCAATTATTGCAACGGGCGCCATCAACTATCCTGCAGAATATCAGTCCATGTCGCAGGATGTGCTGAACCAGCTCGGTGTGAGCAAGGTGATGACCATGACCTGTACTTATGACCATCGTATCATACAGGGGGCAGAATCGGGTATGTTCCTTCAAAAAATCCATTCACTGCTGAATGGTGATGAGAACTTTTATCAACAGATTTTCTCCGACCTGAATATTCCCTATGAGCCCTTCCCATACGGTGATGACACCTATTCGGGCCTGCTTAGCGGAAAAGGCAACACTCTTGAAGAAGACCGCCGCGCAATTGCAGTTTGGAGGCTGATTAACATGTACCGAATGCGGGGCCATGTGATCGCGAAACTCGATCCGCTTGGCACCAAACCCGGCCGTAGCCCTGAACTGGATCTGGAATATTACGAACTGACCTTGTGGGATCTGGACCGCGAATTTTTCTGTGACGGACTTGGCGGGAAAAAATTTGCCAAATTGCGTGATATCATTCAGCTACTGCGAAATACCTACTGCGGTACGATTGGGTCAGAATATATGCACCTGCTGGATCTTGAAGAACGAAAGTGGCTGCGGGAGACCATGGAATCGACCACAAATACCCCGGACCTTGATAAAAAAGACAGGGAGAAGATTCTTCATAAACTGAACCAGGCCATGGCATTCGAGCAGTTTTTGCATAAAAAATATATCGGTCATAAACGTTTCTCCCTTGAGGGTGCCGAAACCCTGATCCCTATGATGCACTTTTTGATTGAAAGGGCTGGCAACAATGATATTGAAAAGTTTTTTCTGGGCATGGCCCATCGGGGCCGGTTAAATATCCTGGTGAATATCATGAATAAACCTTACAGAAAGGTTTTCGCTGATTTTGAAGGAAATATTGATCCGGAGACGATTCAGGGCTCAGGTGATGTTAAGTATCACCTCGGTTCTAAAGGTTCCTATCAAACAAGTGAAGGGAAAAACATCGAAGTAGAATTATTGCCAAACCCCAGCCATCTTGAAGCCGTTAATCCTGTTGTGGAAGGAGCTGCACGGGCCAGTCAGGATCATTACAGCGGTGAAAGCGCCAAACAGAAAATCATCCCCCTTCTCATGCACGGGGATGCAGCGTTTGCCGGGCAGGGTGTTGTGGCAGAGACACTGAATATGTCTCAGTTAAGAGGGTATGAAACCGGTGGAACGATTCACATCATCATTAACAACCAGATCGGTTTTACCACGCTGCCGGTTGATGCCCGTTCTACTGAATATGCATCCGACCTTGCAAAAATGATTCTGGCACCGATTTTCCATGTGAACGGGGATGACCCTGAATCTGCGGTTCATGCCATCAATCTGGCACTCGATTACAGGCAAAGATTTAAAAAAGATGTGGTGATTGACCTGATCTGCTACAGGAAACATGGCCATAATGAAGGAGATGAACCGGCATTCACACAACCGGGGCTCTACAAAGAAATTGAAAACCACCCCACCGTAAGAGATATTTACCTCAAAGAATTACTCCGGAAAGGAGAATTTACGGAAGAAGAAACGCAGGCAATTTTCGATGATTTTGAAGAACTGCTGCAGCAGGCTTTTGAAGACGCAAAAAGCTCACCGGCACTTGAAATAACTGAAAAAATGCTGTCACGTTCAGAAGAGAGTCAGAATGACAGAGAAATCTTTCCGGATACAACTTACACCACTGATGAGCTGAAAGAGATCGCCGTAAAACTGAATACCGTGCCGAAGGATTTTGATGCAAATCCAAAGCTATTGCGGCAACTTGCCAAACGTGCCGAAGCGGCTGAAAATAATGAGCGTAAAATTGACTGGGGATTTGCAGAGGCCCTCGCCTTTGGTTCATTACTCAAAAACGGGCATACGATTCGCCTTACCGGACAGGATGCAGAAAGGGGCACATTTTCGCACCGCCATGCCGTTCTCCATGGAACCCATGCAAAACAGAGTTTTATACCTCTTAACCATCTGGCTGAAAAACAAGCCACTTTCTATCCCTATAACAGCCATTTAAGTGAGTTCGCCGCACTGGGATTTGAATTCGGGTACTCATGCGCCATACCTGATGCACTGGTTATCTGGGAGGCTCAATTCGGTGATTTTGCAAATGGAGCGCAGGTAATCATTGACCAGTTTATTGCATCATCTGAAGCCAAATGGGGACAAAGATCAGCGATCGTTATGACTCTGCCTCACGGTTACGAGGGGCAGGGGCCCGAGCATTCCTCGGCAAGGCTTGAACGATTCCTCCAGTTGTGTGCCGAAGATAACATACAGGTTGCAAATTTAACCACACCCGTCCAATATTTTCATGCTTTACGCAAACAGGTGTTACAAAATAAGAAGAAACCGCTGATTATTATGTCACCAAAAAGCCTGCTGCGCCATCCGCTGGCGGTATGCAGTGTAAGTGATTTAAGCAAAGGTTCATTCATGCCATTTATTGAAGACACCGAAGCTGAAGACCCTAAGTCAGTTGACCGTATCATTATTTGTTCCGGAAAGGTTTATTATGACCTTTATAAAGAAAGAGAAGACAGGGAGTTAGCCAATGTAGCCATAACACGCCTCGAACAGTTTTACCCATTTCCTGACAACGACATCAGCGATTATCTAAAAAAATTCAACCATGTAAAAGAGATTGTCTGGTGCCAGGAAGAACCCAGGAATATGGGTGCATGGACATTTGTAAATCCACGATTACAGGAAATTTTGCGAAAAGGCCAAAAACTCAGTTATGCGGGAAGACTGGCATCAGCATCCCCGGCTGCCGGACAAAAGAAAATTCACGATGCCGAGCAGGAAAGGCTGATCAGGGTTGCGCTTGGGTTTTGAAGTAACGGGTCATGACTGTTGAGTGCTCACTACGTTCGCGTTGAACTGTTGAGTATTCTGCTATGCAGAATGTTACATTGTTTTTGGGCGATTGTTGTGGCTACTTGTGTTGTATCAACAGCTAAAGCAGACGGGCGTAATCCCGGGTAATTTTGAAATCCCGTTTGAATGATATGCGATTTTCGATATGCGATATCCGATTCTCGATCTCAAATACCTCGCATATCTGCAATCGGATATCGAAAATCGCATATCAAATAATCTTGCCATGAACCCCTCGAT
>SKKO01000344.1 GCA_007123715.1 Balneolaceae bacterium
GAAATCCGCTCGTACGGGTCTGTGGGGGAGCGGGGAGGTAACGAACCGCTCTACCCGGAGATATCAAATTGACGCAGCCATACCACACATCTAAACCCCTTTTTTTATGTGGGTGATCAAGTGCATCCCAACACCAAAAGTGCCATCGACGATGCCGGTATTTTAAATAAACATCCCCTGGAAGCACCCCGCATGACCCAAACTAGAAAATAAGTTCTTATAAAGAATTGATATTTTTTAAAAAGTAAAACATCAATGACATGCACAAAACAGGTGGCAAAACTTCTTATGTTAACCCACATGAATCAAATGATAAAAAACTTCCTAAGGATCACCTGTTTTTTTATTCATCGATACGTTAATCTGTAAGTCACTCTCCAGCAGCTCCGTTAGACTTCGGAATTCTATCGTTTAATTCATCACTGAAATAAAATTTTATGAAAAAGGCGGCAAACAACCAGAAATGCAGCAGGAATTCCCATCCAAAACCGGACGAAGGTAATTGGCACTTAACCCGCCGGGTTTTTCTGAAACGTTCTGCGCTGCTTCTGGCTGCGCCACTTTTTGCCGGGAGGGCACTCGGACAGCGTGATCCGATGGTTCGTTTCGGGCTGTTGACCGATTCCCATTATGCCGATATCGAAACGGCTGGCACCCGATTTTATCGGGAATCGATTGCCAAAATGGAAGAGTTCACGGAACTTGCAAATGAAAAAGGTGTGGATTTTGTGATGCATCTCGGCGATTTGAAAAATGGTGCCTCCGATCACAATCTTGAACACCTCAAAAAAATAGAATCGGTATATGCCCGATTTCACGGGCCGCGATATCATGTTCTCGGCAACCATGACATGGACCGTATTTCAAAAGATGATGTTATGTCAGTGATCCAAAACACCGGAATAGATGCGGCTCAGACATATTATACCTTCGAGCGTGAAGGAATTCGCTTTGTCGTTCTTGATGCCAACTTCACTTCTGACGGTATTCCATACGATTCCGGAAATTTTCACTGGACCGATGCAAACATTCCGGATGCACAGATACAATGGCTCGATGAAATTCTGGCAACATCTGGAGAACCGGTCATAATCTGTACTCACCAGCTGCTGGATGGGGCTGGAGGCAGTGTAGACGTAAAAAATGCGGCTGAAGTTCGTAGTGTATTGGAACGGCATCACAACGTACTTGCCGTTTTTCAGGGACATCACCACAGCGGACAATACAATCAGATCAACGGTATTCACTATTACACCTTAAAGGCAATGGTGGAAGGTTCGGGTGAAGAAAATAATTCCTATGCCATTGTCGAAGTGTTTGCCGATTTGTCTGTGTCGATAACCGGATACCGCAAGGCTGATGGTAAAAAACTGGTCCGAAGTTGATCAAAATGGATCCCTGCAAAGTCGGCAGGAATTGTATTTTTATGGGAATACTGAATACGATACAATTGCCGTCTGCTTTAGCTGACGGATAGATAAGCTTCAAAAAATAAACCCCGAGCGAGGATATCAGGATATAAGAGAAACCTGGTCGAGGGGGTTCTTGGAAGGATGTGTTTAAGCCAACCACGAAGTCCCTATGCCCCGAAGAATGAAAAATTTTAAAAAGTAAAACCCATAAAATCAATCCGGAATGCGGGTTGCCTGCCATGCCACGGCACGCCATTCTCCTTCACGCTTGAGAAATGTGCCCGTATTGTAAAAACGCATCTGTTCGGAGCCTGAAAATTCAATTGGAATGTCGGCTATAAGTATAAAAGCTACAACAGCTGCATTGCCGTAAACTCGAATCTGAATCTCATCAGCGGAATAAACAGGCAGATTTTCAACTGGTTCGGTAACACCAACAGCAAGCCCGTTCATGATATCCTGTTTTCCGATACGGTCACCGGCAGCGCTGGTATAAATCAGATCATCTGCCCAAAATCGGTCATGCAATCCGTAATCGTTCACGGATGCTCCCGCAAGGAAATCAAATAGCAGGGTTGTGAGTACTTCTTCATCATCAGTCAGAGAAAGTGGAAGGGCACCTGTGAAATAGATAACGAACAATAAAAAGGATAACAGTTTCATGTAAAGAATAATGATTTAAACAGGCAGGTTAATCAGGCGAGGATATTTTCGTTTCCGGAATCTGCAACAAAAACGCAGGATGATCGGGTAAGTTCTACATAGGTACGAAATTCGGATAGATTGGGGTCTTCAGGCAGGCCGAAAAAGTCAACATCTGCCTGTGGCGCCTTGTTGAGTGCCTCTTCGAAGGTACCTATTTCAACATGGGCGCTAGCTCCTTTTAGCCGTGCAGCATCGAGAAGTATGTTAAGATAATTGTAGGCATTTTCAACCTGGGATTCTTCTACAACGGTTATGACTCGCAGCTCCGCCTTCCAGTTTATTTTAAGTTTATATGCCGATAGTAATGCCAGGTCGATGTTTCCGAGCTCCATACTCAAATCCCAGTGAGGACTTTTCTCACGAAGCCATACATTGATGGATGCACTGCGGCCGAGGTTGGCTACCGTATCTTCCACATAAAGCTGGATACCCATTTTGTTAAGCCTGGCCCGGTTGATAATAGTGTGTATTTCTTCATCGTGTCTTTTGTCTTGAGGAAGTCTTAAAAACAATATATTGGGTTTAAAAAATGTTCCCTTTAGTGTTTGCAGAGAATTTAAAACGGCATCCTGATAGCTATCGGAGTCAATCACCGACCACCTTGTGTATACATTCTCTTGCAAAAAAGAAGAGGATAAATTAATAAGGGATTCACGCAGTGAGTCATTATTGTAAGCATCAGCAATACCCACCAGATTTACCGAACCTCTTGGATAAACAATACTTCTGATAAGGCTGAAACTGCCTCGCAGTTCACGCGCACTGCGCACGGGAACCAGTAAGTTAGCCTTCCATGCCCGTTCATTATTTTCAGGCAGAAGGGATACCCGCTTGGCGGCCCATTCAGCCAGGGAAACAAAAAGGCCGCTTCGCATATCGCCATAAGGTACGATCAGCTTACGATTCGTTAAATAGATGTAGGTAGCTATTACCAAACCCATAGCAATAAGCCCAAATGCAGGATTAATGATAAACATGGTAAAAAGACAACCGAGTGTACCAATTGCGGGAACAAACTTGGGTATCGGAAAGGTAGGCCGGAAGCTGATCATATTCATTTTTTGCTCAATGTAAACCACGAGATTAATCATCATATACGTGATTAAAAAAAACATGGTGATAAGCGGTGCAATCGTATTTAAATCACGGAGCATGAGTGCGAATAGAACGATGGTACCGGTCAAGACAATGGCATTACGTGGTTCACCGTTTTTTGAAAGTTTGGAAAATTTATCCCCTCCCGGAAAAATTTTATGATCACCGAGTGCCTGCAAAATCCGGGGTGATCCAACGATGGATGCCAGGGCTGAAGAAAATGTGGCACCCAGCAATCCACCAAGAACCGCGGGAGGCCAAAAGGATTTATCGATCATGATATTGTAATTGGAAACCAGTTCTTCCGGTGAAGCGACTCTGCTGAGCCAAACCGCTGCACCAACATAAACCAGGAAGCTGATTGCAACAGCCGATATTGTCCCAACCGGAATACTGCGGCGGGGATTTTCCAGCTCACCCGACATATTGGCACCGGCCATGATACCTGTAGCTGCCGGAAAGAAAACCGCAAACACAACCCAAAAACTGACACCTGGAAAATCATTTTCCGGAGCACCCGGGAATTCGCCCATCCAGGTAATTTCATGGGAAAGTTCACTTGTAAAAATACTTCCTGCAACTGATAAGATCGCACCAATGATTACAGCAAGAATGATATATTGAATTCTGAATGCGAGGCTTGCACTGATAAAAGCAATAATGATCAGAATGGCAAATACCGTCAAATCAACCAATAATGCAGGATGATCCGGGAATATGTATAGCCATCCTTCCCTGAACCCGAATATGTACATGGTAATGGCTAACGTTTGAGCCAAATAGAGTGGAATACCCACACTGCCACCCACTTCAAGGCCCAGAGACTGTGAAATAATTGAGTAGGCTCCCCCGGCCCTGATGCGGATATTTGTAGTTATGCAAGACATAGACAGGGCGGTAAACGTGACAATCATAAATGCAATGGTAATTACGGCCAGCCCTCCCAGCAAACCGGCATTGCCAATTACCCATCCCTGGCGTAAAAAAAGTATGACACCAAGAATGGTAAGCAGCGTAGGCACAAAAACACCGGCAAACGTGCCATACTTTTTTGAAGGCCCCTTTCTGTTACTTGTTCCCGTATCCTGAAGAACCGGTTCTTGTAATGAATTTTCCATGCTGACTAAAAATCTAAAAAAAATTCAGTTTCTAAACGATTTTTTTCTTTTTTTCGATTTTAATAAATGAGATGTACAATAATTTTCAGGGCAGAACATTACAAATTAAGTTATACAGTAATGGATTTGGTTCATGCATATACTTACAATTGATGATAGAAAATACTATATACCGTTTTTAATGTAGTTGAAAACAAGATGAAAGTACATTCTTTGAATCCCGGCCTTTTTGTTTTATATGCCCTTTCGTTTTTTTTAAAGGCCACTCAATTAATTGCCCAGACGTACACTCCGCACAGCCTTCACACAGGCCCATCCTGGGCGCCAAACGGACATGTTATTGCTTACTCTGCGGCCTATCACGGAACATACGATATTTATACCGTTGACATCTGGACAGGTGAACGCACACGCGTATCTGATCATCCTGCGAATGATTTATACCCGGCATGGGCACCCAACGGAAGATGGCTGGCCTATTACTCTGACCGCCCAAGTGAGTTTGGACCTTTTCCGCCGGATTCTATTGTCTATAATGTTCGCGGGCTTTATGAAACATATGCCCGGGACGGCTACCGGCCGTCATGGTCGCCAGACGGACAAATAATAGCGGCTCATTTCAGGGGCGAAAAAGGAAACTACGAAATTTATCTGATGGACCGCCGCGGCAGGGACCGAAGGCCGATTACCGATACGTGGGCTACGAATGTACATCCAAGATTTTCGCCAGACGGGAGTAAAATTGTATTTGTATCTGACCGCGACATGCAGGCAGAAATTTACGTAATGGATGCAGATGGGGGAAACCAAACCCGGCTTACAAACTCACCTGCATTTGACCTGGATCCCGTTTGGTCGCCCGATGGAAATAAAATCGCATTCATGTCGAACAGGCTGGATTCTTTTGATATTTTTGTTATGAATTCTGATGGCAGTGGAATGCGGGTTTTGGCAAGCTCTCCATCCATAGATATGGCACCTGTGTGGTCGCCCGACGGGCAAAAAATTCTCTTCTCTTCAAACCGTTATGGTTATTTTGACCTTTTTGTGATGGATAACGACGGCAGCAATCTGATCAGGCTTACATCTTCTGAGTTTCATGAATTTTATGGCACCTGGTCTCCTCAGGGGAGCAGAATCGCATTTCTTTCCACAGAATACGGACAACCACATCTTTTTGTTATGAATGCAAGCGGAGCGAGAAAAAGACAATTAACGCGCTGAAAACTCAACAGTCTTGTGAAATAAACAATTAATTTCGTTACATTTAGTTTTAATTGTAACAACATCACATTTTGTTTAATAATATGGCAAAGAGATATTCGCTTTTGTTTACAGTGTTTATGCTTTTAACAGCATCTGCAATCGAAGCTCAAACTCCCGGCAACATTCGCATCCCGGATATACTGGGGTATGAAACCATTACATTCGACCCGCACCTGCATACCGTTTTTTCGGATGGCCTGGTTTGGCCAACTATTCGGGTTGAAGAAGCATGGAGCGAGGGAATGGATGCCATATCTTTAACCGAACATATTGAATACAGGCCCTTTCAGCGCGATGTTGTGGCAGATGATTACAACCGTGCTTATGATCTTGCAAAGCCAGCGGCTGACCGGCGCGATATTTTGCTGATTCGTGGCAATGAATTGACCCGCTCCATGCCGCCCGGACACTTTAATGCCCTTTTTCATGAAGACTCCAATAAACTGGCAGTTACAGAATGGCGAGACGCATTCCGGGCCGCAAGGGATCAGGGCGCTTTTATGCTTTGGAACCATCCCGGCTGGAATCAACAGCAGCCCGGGCCGGCACAATGGCATCAGGAACATACCTGGCTTTTGGAAAATGATATGCTTCACGGAATTGAGGTGATAAACGGGCTATTGCCCGTCTATTACAGTCCGGAAGCTCACCAATGGTGCCTTGATTATGGCCTGGCAATCATCGGCTCGTCCGATGCCCATAATCCGATGGCAATGGATATTGATTTTACTGCCGGTGAGCACCGGGCTATGACACTTGTCTTTGCCGAAGAACGTTCTGTGGAGGCCATCAAAGAGGCGATGATGAACCAGCGTACCGCAGCCTATTTTGACAATATGATCGCCGGACGGGAGGAACATCTCATGGCACTGTTCCAGGAATCTTTTGAAATTGAATCGGTAACTCGGAACCGTTATTCCTTCTCTGCCGTGCTTCGAAATCATTCAGACATTCCCATCAGGCTTTCCGGCAAACCGGATGCCAATGAAAGTGTTGAATTTTTTCACCGGTTAACGGTTCCTCCGCAAGGTTCAGCAGAGATCTATATTTCAGACCTGAACCAGGAAAGCATCGAGGAAATTACCATCGATCTGATCGTGGATAACTTCCTGAGCCTCCCCGGGCAGGGAATGCCGGTACGTCTTACTTTCAGGCCGGATTAATTGTTGTGAATCAGTTCTGCCCGGAAGCGCGGCTCCTGATGGCGTTCCAGATAGTAAACAAATGTGCCGTTTTCAGGTTCCATCTCCATCATCCACACATTAGTGGAAGCTTCAGGGAGTATTTCTGCGGTATAATCATCCGCGGGAAAATACTGCTTAGTGGCTGTTCCCCGGTCATCCGCATATCCGCCATAACCTGTAAGTGGTTCTTCACCTTCCGGGTACTCTTTTACCCCAATGTGATCGTGATACAAATGCAGCCCATCATCTCGCTGTGATACGACCCAGGTGGCGTGCCATGTGTCGCCGTCGCGGATCAGGTCAATATGAATTGTGTTTTCATCACAGGACGAAAGATGTGCACGAAGTTCGGTGCCCACAAGTACGTGGTCGTCACTTTCAGGATAAGTCGAGGAGCCTACAAAAGTTTCACCGCAGAGAGCATAAAGATTGGTAAAAAATTCATCATGAGGAGATATTTCTTCGATTTCAGCGATCGAGTATGTTTGCGCTTCCTCTTCACTGCATGCCATAGATAAAAAGAATAGTATTGTAAGTAATGGTAAAAGAGTTTTCATATCGGTTTTTTTTGAATTCAGGTAAGGAATTAAAATCAGCATTCGCTCTGTTAAATTCAAAAAATGTATTTTGTACTTTTTAAAAACTGGAATTGATGATAAACAAAGAAGTAGAATCGTATAAACTGGGCAACATCCGGGTCATAATCACGGAAACAGACGATCCCAACCGCCTGCACGTGGATTGTAATGACGGTACTTATCATTCGGAATTCACCATGAGGGTATATGAGTATCAATATTACAAAAGGCACATGAACCAGCGTATTACAACGGCATATAAAAAGCAGTACGAGAAAGAGGCCGGGTAAGGTGGGGTTGACTACTCTTTGTGGATAAAACCTACATACCTTGGCAGGGCCACTGATTTTGCCCAAAAACCGGGCAGCTCCATATCAGAGATGACAGGAAAAACACCGAATAATGCAGGAAATTTTACAGAATAAGCATCGCATCACCAAAGGAGTAAAAACGGTATCGCTGTTCAATGGCATGCCGGTAAATTTTACGCATTTCCTCAAATCCCGCAAATGCTGAAATCAGCATCAAAAGTGTACTTTTGGGCAGATGAAAATTGGTGATGAGATGATCCACCGATTTAAACGTATAACCCGGGGTGATGAAAATATCTGTTTCGCCGGAACAGGCAATGAACTTACTATCTTTCTTGGGCATCGACTCCAGTACCCTCACACTTGTAGTACCAACAGCCGTAATACTTTTGGAGCGGTTGAGCGCTTCTGCCTGATCCGGTGTAACCCGGTACCATTCGCTGTGCATAATGTGCTCTTTTATTGATTCAGTCTTTACTGGGGCAAATGTTCCGAGGCCAACATGCAGGGTAATTTCCTTTTTTTCGATGCCATTCTGTTGAAGGTTTTCCAACAGATCCGGCGTAAAATGGAGTCCGGCTGTAGGAGCTGCTTTACTGCCTTCATCTTTGGCAAATACCGTCTGATACCGCGAAGCAAGTGATTCATCCCGCTTGATGTATGGCGGAAAAGGGGTATTCCTGTACGGTTCCAGCGATTCATGGTCAAGAGGGACACTCAATTCCAGTGTCCGGATACCATCTTCGGCTACCGAATGTGTTTTGACATGGACACCACTGGCGAGGGTCACATTTTTTCCGGGCCTGAATTTTTTTCCCGGTCTCACCATCGCTTCTGCCATGGTGTTGTTTATGGCCTTTGTAACAAAAATTTCAACTCTGCCCTCATCAAAAAGAAGCCTGCATTTTTCCACTTTACTATTATTTACTACAAGAGACGTTTCTTCCGGCAGATGGCGTCCTATATTGTAGAAGATATCGTCAGTGATGATTCCAGTTTTCCTGTTAAACACCAGCAGCCGTGAGTGATCACGGGGAGTTGCCGGTTGCTGGGCGATGAGTTCTTCCGGGAGGTGATAATCGAAGTCTGAGAGGGTGTAAGCCAATCTTTACAACATTAAGTTTTAAATGAATGTAAAGAAGTTACGGAATGTTTGGCGGAAAATAGTTGAAGAACCCAAACCCTTCCTGCCCCCACTTACTCTGTTACTCTGTTAATCGGTTCGTCTGATATTATTCATAGCCTCCTCCCGGATTCGTAAATTGCGGTTCCGATCAAACTCATAACAAACCCTAAGGAGGAAAACCATGAACGTATACACAAAACAACACTCATATTACTGTGGCATTGATTTACATGCAAGAACAATGTACATATGCATCCTGGACAATACCGGGAAAAA
>SKKO01000253.1 GCA_007123715.1 Balneolaceae bacterium
CAGGTTTCTCTTATTTCCTGGATTCCTCGCTCGGGGTCTGTTTTTCGGAAGCTTTCAATCCGTCAGCTAAAGCAGACGGCAAAGAACCGGCTTGCGTGTCAGGATGACAATGTGCCGGGGGTTACGAGCCGGTGTAAGAAACAAGAGGGTATACTGCGATCTTGCAAACGCCGGTTCTCAGTTTGATCCATGGCGTTGTCTTCCTGAAGAGAGCCCCGGTGCTTTTTGCCGGGGCGTCGTGAAGGATATCGCTTCGCGTACAAAAGATGAGCGCTTCGCGTACAAAAGATGAGCGCTTCGCGTACAAAAGATGAGCGCTTCGCGTACAAAAGATGAGCGTTCGCGTACAACAATTCCAAACGATGACAGATTTGCTTGCGCTCTACACTCAACAATTCAACAATTCAACAGTCCCACAGTTCAACAATTCACAGGCTTGTCATAAGCTTTTCATTTTGAATTCGTTCTCCTGACGGTTGCAGTAAAATAAAGGTTGTCTGCACGCGGCTTTCTGCCTATTTTTATTCTCTCATGAAAACAAGCCATTCACATATTTTCAGGTCTGCTGTAATCTCGGTCTTGATGGCCGGTTTCATGGCTCATCTCATTCTGCCGTTTTCAACCCAGGCTCAAAAAAATGCTTTTACTCAATGGCTGAATCAGAATGTGGTAACTACCGGCAACGAAACCGAAATCAAAATTCGTAATTCGATTCGTGAATTACCGGTACAGTCAAATGACTTTTGGTCGCTTATACAGCAGGCTTCCGAATTAGTCGCAACTCATAAAGACGGATTCCGGATTCATTTTGCTTTTCCGGATCATGAAGATCAGTCACAAAGGGTTACAACGTGGCTGATTGGCCAGTGGAATGTATACCAAAACCATAAGACTGCGAACAATGCCATATTACCTGAAATTGTTCAGCCGGTTTTTAAGTGGATTTCTGCAAATAGTATTTTACAGGCAGTTACTCCTCAAAACTCAGAGGGATTCTTAAGGCAGGATAATCTCAATTCCATTAGAAAAAATCTGTTTATCCGACCGGTTCACCTCATTCCATTAGCCGGAGGAATAAGCATCAACGCTCCATAGCTTATTGGGGGGAATTTCACATGAGCAGGGGATCATTCAGATCCCAAACAAAAAACCGGTTCCTTAATATTCCCAACAGAGGTTAAGCAACCGTTTCATGATTCACTCATAGCTACCCTTTTTTCACCCCCCTTATTCCTCATTTTCCAAAAAAATGTACATGCAGTAAGCGTACATTCAAGTTTCAGAAATTATACAATCAATCTCTATTTACTATGAAAAAACAAAATAACGGATTTAAAATAGGTTGTATCGTCCTGTTTTTGGGATTAACGACCTATTACCTGTTCCCCACTGTTCAGTGGAACCTGGAACAGAGGCACATGGCAAGTATGACAGAAGCCGAACGCATTCAATACGAATCTGAAAATATCGCTAAAATTCAACGTCTTCGGGAAAATTCACTTTCACTTGGCCTCGACTTGCAGGGCGGTATGTATGTTACCCTCGAGGTGGGAACCCCCCAGCTTATCCTTGATATTGCAGGTGAATTTGGTGACGAATATCTTGAGGATATCATACGTGTTGCAAGAGACAGAGCTTTTGAACAACGCACCGATTTTATCGATGAATTTGTAAATGAATTTGAAAGCCGTGATCCCGATGCGATGCTGAGCCGTTACTTCCGCTCAGATGCTGAAAATATCAACCGCCGTTCCACAAATTCAGAGATCGCAAGCTTTCTTCGAGGGCAGCAAACATCCGCTGTGGAGCGTGCTGTTGAAATCATTCGTTCGCGGGTTGACCGTTTTGGTGTTACCGAACCATCAATCCTTATTCAGGGCAGTAACCGGATTGTTGTGGAACTGCCGGGTGTAGACGACGAACAGAGGGTACGTGACCTTTTGCGAGGTACCGCCCGTCTCGAATTCAGGTTAACCCCTGAAACTGAAGAGATCAATGCTGCTAAGCAAGCCATTGCCAATTTCTACAGCCAATATGAGCCCGATGAAGATGAAGAAGATCCCATTCCAAACCTGCTCGAAATCTTTGATCTCCGTGGAACAAACCAATATTCATTCGGTTATGCAGCAGGCCGCGACAGTGCAGCTGTTAACAGGATTCTGGAACGGGATGAAATCCGCAATCTGATACCAAGAAACATGACCGTATTGTGGGGAGCTACTCCGTTTGCACAGGATAACGGAATCGACCTTTATGAAATGATCGCTGTGCGAACCCAGGTGGAACTTACCGGTGATGTGATTTCAGAAGCCCGGGTTGCTTTTGACCCAACTACAAATGCCCCTGAAGTCTCCATGACGATGGATTCAGAAGGTGCCCGGCGGTGGGCACGAATTACAGGCGCCAACATTGGCAGACCGGTTGCCATTGTTCTGGATAACCTTGTTTATTCTTACCCAACCGTGAGAAATCAGATCAACAACGGTCGCTCATCTATTTCGGGAATGGGCGGACTTCGCGCTTCCGAAGATCTCGTGAACATATTGATGTCCGGTGCACTTCCCGCCCCGCTTGAAATTATCGAGGAGAGAACAGTGGGAGCATCCCTGGGTGAAGCATCCATCCGCGCCGGCCTATATTCGATTATGTTCGGGCTTGGTGTTGTGGCAATCTTCATGATAGTTTACTACCGTACCGGTGGTGGTATAGCCGATCTGGCATTACTGCTCAACATCATATTTATTCTCGGGATTTTGGCAGGCTTTCAGGCTACACTGACTCTGCCGGGTATTGCCGGTATCGTATTAACCATCGGTATGGCGGTGGATGCGAATGTGCTGATATTTGACCGTATACGGGAAGAGATGCGGGGAGGCAAAACGTTGCGCGCCGCAATCGATAACGGGTACGCAAATGCGATGAGTGCTATTATTGACGCAAACGTAACCACATTCTTCGTAGCAGTGATTCTCTACAGTTTCGGAGTTGGGCCAATCAAAGGCTTTGCTGTTACATTGATGGCAGGTATAGTGGCATCGCTCTTCAGTGCGATTGTAATCACACGGGTAATTGTTGATTATCTGACACGTGATAAGAACGCCGTCGTAAGTTTCGGTTAAACGTAAAAGAATTTAAACAGAGGATAACAATATGAGATGGTTTGAATCACCAAATTTTGATTTTATAAAGGCACATAATATTGCCTACTTTTTCTCCGGTACACTGATTGTTGTATCGATTGTTGCCATTATTACCATGGGCCTGAATTATGGTATTGACTTTCGTGGCGGACAGGAATTTGTATTTGAATTCCAGGAGCCCGTAAACGTAGTGGAAATGCGATCAGAACTGGCAGGACCGCTTGGATCAGTACCCGAGATAAAACTGTTTGGGTCCAATCGCGAAATTCTTCTCAGGATTGACACGGAAGAAGATGTTACACTTACCCGTGAACTTATCCTTTCCAATTTTGCAACTATGTACCCGGGCAACGAAGTAACTGTGCAAAAAACGGATTTGGTAGGCCCCCGATTTGCGGAAGACCTGAGGCGTGGCGCACTCTATTCTATCATTTTTGCCCTTGCAGTTGTATTTATTTACATCTTTATCCGCTTTAAGGGATGGTGGTTTTCGGCAGGTGCGATCGCGGCACTGGCACATGATGTACTCATCGTTCTGGGTGTTTTTACCATTATGGGTGAATTTGTCCCATTCGATGTAAGTATCAATCAGGCCCTGATTGCGGCTTTTCTCACGATTGTAGGTTACTCATTGAACGACACCGTGGTTGTTTTTGACCGGATCCGCGAAAATTCCATCATCTATAAAACCATGAATTTCACGGACATGATTAACAAAAGCCTGAATGATACACTGAGCCGAACTGTAGTAACTTCCGTCACAACCTTGTTTGTGGTAACCGTGCTGTTTATCTTTGGCGGTGAGGTGCTTAAAGGATTTGCATTTGCTCTTGTACTTGGTGTAATTTTAGGTACTTATAGCTCACTCTTTGTGGCAAGCGCTCTTGTTGTTGAGCTGCAAAAACGTGCAATTGCGAAAGCAAAATCTTAAATTAAAATAAACGAGAAGGGGATTTTATGAGTTTTAATGTATCTGAACGCTATAATTGCGTTGTTATCGAATTTAAAGGTAATGTTATGGGCGGGCCCGATGCTGTCAGCCTGAATGAAAAACTTCATGAATTGATCGAGAACAATAAAACGAATATTGTGGTTGATCTGAGCAGAGTGAAGTTTATGAACTCATCAGGTTTGGGCATGATGATTGGTGCACTGACCACAATGAGGAAATCCGGTGGCGATCTTAGAATTGCAAACGCCACCGATAAAATTGAAAGCCTGTTGATCATCACAAAACTCATCACCGTATTTAAACATTTCAAATCTGTTGATGAAGCCATTGAATCTTACAAAGAATCATAAGCATATAACTTTGGTGATAAAAGATTTTCTATCCGGAAAGGGCAACTTTCCCCGGAGATTGATTTATTATTAATTATATGGAGGTGCTCTCTGCACCTCCTTTTTTTTTGGAAAATATATGGCAGTAAGAATTGTAATAGGTGCCCAGTGGGGCGATGAAGGCAAAGGAAAAATTGTTGATCTTCTGAGTTCGGAATCGGAGTATGTTGTCCGGTACCAGGGTGGGGCGAATGCCGGGCATACACTGAAATTTGATGACACCACTGTTGTGTTGCATCTCATCCCATCGGGAATGTTTAACGGCGACTCTATATGTATTATCGGAAATGGTGTTGTGATTGATCCCATCGCCCTGGTTGAAGAGATCAGGAAAGTGGAAGCTCTTGGTGTTAATCTTGAGAACCGCCTGTTTATCAGCAGTTCGGCACACCTGATTCTTCCCTATCATAAAGTTCTCGACAATGTAAAAGAAAAAAAACGCGGCACTGATGCCATCGGCACTACCGGCCGAGGAATCGGGCCGGCTTATGTGAGTAAAGTTTCAAGAATCGGCATCAGAATGAACGACCTCACAGATCCGGTAAAACTTGAAAAAAGTATCAAAAAAAACCTGGACGACATCAACCTTGCACTTAAGAACGTATACGGTGAACCGGAGCTTAACGCCGATACAATGATGGCTGAACTCGCACCGGCAATCGAAATTGTGAAACCCTATATCTGTAACACTACTGAAATTCTTCATGATGCGCTTGAAAAGGGCAAACCTATTCTTCTTGAAGGTGCCCAGGGCAGCCTGCTGGATGTGGATCACGGTACCTACCCTTTTGTAACATCTTCTTCCCCCACTGCAGGTGGGGCCTGCACAGGCAGTGGCATACCGCCAATGGCAATTACCCATGCCATGGGTATTACTAAGGCCTATTGTACCCGCGTAGGCAATGGACCCTTCCCTACTGAACTTGATAATGCCAGCGGAGAAAAACTTCGAAAAAACGGGCAGGAATTTGGCGCCACCACGGGAAGGCCAAGAAGATGCGGCTGGCTCGACCTTGTCGCATTGAAATATGCCATTCGTCTGAACGGAATGAATGAACTGAGCCTCACCAAACTGGACGTACTGGATGATTTCGATACTATCAGCGTATGTACGCACTATGAACTTGATGGTGAAATAACCACTGTATTCCCGCTCGATACGGAAAAAGTAAGCGAGGTTAAACCCGTTTACAAAACATTTGATGGTTGGAGACAGTCCACAAGAAATACATCCAGATATGAGGATTTGCCCGCAAAAGCACGTGAATATATACGGTTTATTGAGGAATACACTGGCGTACCATTTACGATCGTTTCAACAGGCCCCAAACGCTCCGAAACTATCATCAGGTAATGTTTTCTCATGGGAAACTCTACCCACGTAACGGTTGTCTATCAACTGGCAGCAGATTCCCGAAACCGGGCTGAGCAGCTTGCGGAAAATATCCGTATTGAACAATCGGTAGAAATGTCTGTGGATACGGTTCCTGATTCAGCCCTATCTTCGCTGCCGGATATTGTAAGTGTAACCCCAATGGATGAGAACCATTGGAAAGCAGTGATCAGCTATCCTGTTTCAATTATTGATAAAGATCCCACCCAGTTTTTAAATGTTCTCTATGGAAATATTTCCCTCCTTGATGGAATCAAGCTGCTGGATGTGAATGATGATTATTTTAATGAATTACTCAGCGGTCCCTCTTTTGGAATTGATGGAATCAGAAAACTGCTGAAGATAAAGAATCGCCCATTGAGCTGTACCGCACTCAAACCTGTGGGACTTTCGGCTTCTGAGCTGGCCGGCAGAGCTCACCAATTTACCCGGGGGGGGATAGATATCATCAAAGATGACCACGGACTTGCAAATCAATCTGCTGCATCTTTTAAGGAAAGGGTTACACAATGCCTGAAAGCGATCCGAAGCGGAGAGCAGCACTCGGGCAAACGTACCTGCTACTTTCCAAATATCACCACTTCCCCTGCCACACTATTATCCCGTTTCCAGCTTGCCGTTGATCTCGGTGCAGATGGTGTATTACTTTGCCCGCAGCTCACCGGAATCGAAGCGATGCACGAAATCGCAAAAACGGCACATATCCCCATAATGGCACATCCTGCATTTTCGGGTCCATATGTTATCCCCAGGAATTCAGGCTTTTCGATGGAGCTTTACTACGGTAAGCTATGGAGGGCTTTTGGAGCTGATTCCATCATCTATCCCAATGCAGGAGGGCGTTTCACTTTTTCGAAAGAAACCTGCATATCTCTGAACCGGCAAATGAAAACGGATTTCTGTAATTTCAAACCATGTTTCCCCGTACCTGCTGGCGGCATAAATTTGCATTCAATTCCGCACTGGATTGCAGAATATGGAAATGACACCATATTTTTGGTGGGTGGAAGTCTTTATAAACAGAGTGCAGGGATCGGGCAGGCTACCGCAACTTTTCAGCAGATGCTTGGGAATGATGAATAACAAATCAATAGTAATAAAAGCCAAAAACTATAACTGGGAAGGTGTAGAAAAAAAAGAGTATAAAACGGATACTCAGAATTTTAAGGATATACACCGGGTTTCTCTTTTAGGTGACGACATTTCGGAACTCAATTTTCAGACACGCTATTTTGAGATTGCGCCGGGTGGTTATTCTTCCCTCGAAATGCACCGGCACCCGCACAGTGTGGTGATCATTCGTGGCAGCGGCACCCTTCTTTTAGAAAATGATGTGCATGAACTGGGAATATACGATACCATTTTCATCGCCCCCGATACGATTCATCAGTTTCATGCAGACAAAAATGAACCGCTGGGTTTTATCTGCATTGTGGATCGCTACCGCGATAAACCCCGTATTCCTGATGACGAAACCATCAACCGGCGTATTACATCGATTGAAGTACTGAATAAACTCCGGAAATAAATATCGATTGTGTTTGATGGTTCAAGTTCTCCGACTGTGCCCTTCAACACACTGAAACGATAGCTCATGAACGCAAACGTAACATTTTTTTATTGTTACTGTTTTTTTTAATGGGAGAACAAGCATCTATGATGCTTGCCCATTCTGATTCTGGAACCAACCCCATCATTCAACACCCGGAGGAGATGCCTGACCGGAATTTGACATAACGGCAGATATAGCTTCTTCAACAAGGCGCGACATAACGATATAACCCTCCCGGCTTGGATGAACACCATCGTATGCCAGGTTTTCCTTCATTCCCATACGGCTGTCGGCGGTTTCGGAAAAATAATCTAGATAGTAGTGGCCGCTCATTGCTGCATAACTTTGAATTCGTTTGTTAAGTTCAACAATTTTTTGGGCGGGTTCAAGCCCCGGTCGCCATGGAAAATCATACACCGGAAGAACCGAGGAAAGGATCACCTTGATTCCATGTGTATGTGCCAGCTCTGCCATTGAAAACAGGTTATCGGTGATCATGCTAATGGTGGACGGGCCGGTATTTCCTGCAATGTCATTTGTACCGGCAAGGATCACTACAACATCGGGTTCCAGATCGATTACATCCTGGCGAAATCTCACCAGCATCTGGGGTGTGGTTTGCCCGCTGATTCCCCGGTTTAAATATGGCTTACCTTCAAAAAACTCCGGATAATGATTACTCCAGCCCTCGGTAATTGAATTGCCCATAAATACAACCCGTTTCTCTCCTTCATTTGGCAATCCGGCATCTTTGTTGGCTTCACGATACCGGTTAAGATTAGCCCAGTCATCTCTGATGGCTGACCATCGTTCATAATCCTCAATAATCTGCGCGGCTCTTTCATCTGCCCCGGTAAGTTGCTGAGCTTTCAATGGAAAAATATTCATCATCAATAATATTGTAAAGAATACAAATAAGCTTCTGTTCATGGCTGATAATTTAACCGGTTTATCTTTTGTTTTGTCTATTTTTTTAAATAGCCGCACGGGTATGTACGTACTGTTTGCAATATACTTCTTCACCACGATGAAAATGTCTGAATTTCAAAAAAACAGGTCAATTTCTAAATGGTAATTATCTTAGGGAGTTAGTGGCTGAGGGAAAACAACCATCGGGAAACTGCTCGCAAAAAAACTTAATCTGCCTTTTTATGATGCTGATGATTTCCCTCCTGAGAAGAACGCGGAAAAAAATGAGTGCCGGGATACCATTAAAGGATAATGACCGCTTTCCATGGATTCTTAAGATAAGGAATAACATTCATTTGTGGAATGTAGATATGGGCGCTGTATTGGCATTTCCCGACTTGAAACAAAGTTACCTCGATCGTTTAACTGCCGGTTCAGGCAGGAGCGATATTATTTTTGTTACCTGAAAGGTGAGCAAATTCATTGCAAAACGACTGCCAGAAAGGAGTGGGCACTAGATACCCCTGAGCTTCTTAAATCGCAGTTCCGTGACCTTTTAAGAACCGGATAACGAGATCATCATATCTGTTTTACATTTACCGGTCTTTATCACTGAATCAATCATTCAGCAACTTGACATTCATTGAAGATTTGTGAGGTATTTTACTGTCTCTAAGTAATGTTAAGTTTATTGAAA
>SKKO01000174.1 GCA_007123715.1 Balneolaceae bacterium
ATGATGTGACAAATAACGAAGCCAGGATTGAATTTACCTCCCCCGCAGGTTTAACCCTATATACAACCATAGAGCTCTCAGCAGAGCAGGAATTGAAGCACAATCAGCTTGGCAGGCAGGTAACAATCAGGGTATTTGAACAGGAACGGGAGAACGATTTCAGACAAATAGCTGAATATTTAACGGCAGTTTTGCCACTTTAAAAAAAGGGATGTATTGTAAATGGGTATTCAGGCAGATATTATTATTCCACCGATTATCATCGCATTACTCATAATAATGATTTTCAGGGTTAATGTGTTTATCATGGAAAGTTCAGCGGATAACAGGCTGAATAATGATATGCAAACGTTAGCAGAAACAGCCGCAACTGTTTTACAGGAAGAGATAAAGGTACTGTTCCAGATAATTCCCAATATTATCGATAATGAAGAGGAAGGAGAGGGTAGCATAAACGCAATTGAAGAAATTACTATAGGCAATCTAACAATCTCGAATACATTTCAGTTCATTAACTTTAACCAGGTTAATGTTCGTATTACGAGGGAAGAGAGAAATATTGTGATTGAGAGATGTGATGAGGGTGATTGTAATACAGAAATGTATGCTTTAAATCTAAGTGACCTTCAATTTATTAGAGACAATACCAATCCCAATTTTGTACGTTTAAGAGTAAGAACAGAAAGCCAACCGGAACATCATGTTCACTTCCGAAATAATACTCAAACTGTTCAGGGTTTTGATGAGAGAAATTTATTTTTAAGAAACCTGGCCTTACCCTGAGTTCCCTGCAGTTAATCTCTAAAATTGCAACGATTCCTTTCATTTTAAACAAAAAAAAAGCCGCGAAAATCACGGCTTTTAATCTTCTTAAATAAAACTGTTTACTCTTCGTTTTTTCTTTGCTGGATATCGTTTCGGGTATCCTGGCAGACCTTTTTAAGGTCTTGCAGCAGTTTTCGCGCCCGAGTGCCCGCAGCTTTGTTTCCCTTGTCATAAAACTTTACAAGATCTTCTTCAAGTACGGACATAAGTGATTTAATTTCTTCAATTTTACTCATTTGTAATCTCCATTTAGGTTAGTGTTCTTAATGATAAAAACTATCATCTCAGTTATTTGATTGAATCTTTCAGATCCCTTGTACTTCATTATTCCCCGTAATTTAACATTCTGATCAATTAAATCAGCCTATAAATCAATTTTTTAGTGTTTTGCATAAAAATTTTCGGAGCGGGTAAAAAGATATTCAAAAAAACTGTAAAACACGATGCTCAATCACATACTCTGTAAGGTTTTGTTTCAGATAAATAAAATTACAGGCCTCTTCTCCAAATAGGGTCATGTAAATGATGAAATGAAAGGGATGACTCCCATGCTATTTTACTTGACAAGTACATAGTTTAATTGTTGTTGTAGTGAGTATCCTGGAATTCATCGGCTGCAAGTTCTCCTCGTTTCTCATTTACAAAAAGACAGATGATGATGGCTATTAAAAAAAGAAATGCGCAAAACAGTACTGACATATGCAGCCCAAATTGTATTTGCAGCAAACCAAGTCCTATAATACCGAAAACGCCGGCTATTTTATTGGACAATCCCCAGAATCCGAAAAACTCGGCTGACTTTTGCTCCGGTGTGAACAGTCCTACCAGGGCACGGCTGGCAGACTGACTTGAGCCGAGGCTTAGTCCCGCAATGATACCGATGTAAAGGAATACATATTGCGCTTCGAAATCGGTGCCAAAGGTTATATTAAGCCAATCCGTAATATCGGTAACTCCCCAAATTCCCATCACACCTACAAACCACAAACCGAGTGTAATATTATAGGTGAGTTTTGCCCCGATTTTATCCTGGATCAATCCAAATGAAAAGGCTCCAAGTGCAGCCGTTATCTGCACTATGACAAACATAAGTACACGCACGGATTCGTCCCATCGTACAATCTGGTCGCCATATATAAAGGCAAATGAAATGACGATATAGATTCCGGCCATAGCGAAAAATACAGATACAAGAAAAACAACAAGATCCTTAAACTGTGTAACCATTTTAAAGGTTTCTCCCAGTCGTTTGAAACCGATTGATGTAAAAGATTCACCTTCAGGCAGTTTTTTTCGTGCACCGGGCTCTTTTACCCAAACAAAAGTAGGAATAGCAGCCAGCATAAAAAATAATGCCGCCCACGGGCCTACCCATCGAATCCGGTCAAAGTTATCAGCAGTAGGCTCGCCGAGATATAAGATTACAAATCCGGCTGAAGCGAGCCCCCCCACATAACCAAGTGACCAGCCAAACCCCGAAATTTTCCCAAGATCCGACGGTGGACCGAGGCTGGGAAGAAAGGAAGCAATAAAATTCTCACCAATAGCATAAGCGAAATTTGAAATGATTATCAGGGTTACTCCAAGTACCACGAGTCCGGGCTCTACAAAGTAAAGTAGGATCGTACTGATGATTGTAAGCAGGTAACTGTAAAACAGAAATGTTTTTTTAAGGGCCGAGTAATCCATTATTGCCCCAAAAACAGGCCCGCTAATAACCACAAGAAAATAACTGGCCGCCAGTGCAACACTCCAAAGTAAATTGCCTAACCGATAATCCTGATCAGTATCACCCACGATAACGGTAGTAAAAAGAACGGGAAAGATCACCGTAATGATCAGTAACGTGTAAGACTGATTGGCAAAATCGAACATGGCCCATCCGAAAATTTCTTTTTTGGATGCCCGCGGTGTATCACTTCTGAATCGTTTCATAAATTATTTTTTAGGTCAGTGCAGATATAACGAAAATCATAATAGAATAAAAAATTTTTTAATGGCAGGTTTTTATTTTGAACTGCCGGACTGCATGTTAATTTATGAATCACATGCGATTCAGAAATCCTGTAGTTAGAACCACGAGGATGTGATTCCGACGGTGAGAATCATTATCTTAGTTAAAATAATCATCAAACAAAGTAGTGCGGAATTATGGAAAATATTGTGCTTATACCGGGAGACGGAATTGGAAAAGAAATCACGACAGCTGTTACAAGCATTCTGGATGCGGCCGGGGCTGAGATTAATTGGATAGAATGCAAAGCCGGAGAAATGGCTTATAAAGAATTGGGCAATCCGTTACCCGATGAGACAGTGGAAGCCATGGAAAAGTACAGAATTGCACTGAAAGGACCGTTAACTACACCGGTGGGCGCGGGATTTCGATCGATTAACGTAGCACTCAGACAAAAATTTGACCTGTATAGTAATATCAGGCCTGCCAAATCATTGCCGAATATTGAAAGCCCATTCCGGGCGGTTGATTTGGTCATTTTCCGCGAAAATACGCAGGGCCTTTACTTTGGTAAAGAGATGTGGATGGATGAGGAGAAAACGCATGCCGAGAGTGTAGCCGTTGTTACAAGGAAAGCGAGTGAGAAAATAATTACTTCAGCTTTTGACTTTGCGGTAAAATATCATCGCAAAAAAATTACACTGGTTCATAAAGCCAATATTTTAAAGCTTACAACCGGACTCTTTCTTGAGATTGGGAAGGAAATTGCACAGAAATATCCTTCCATTGAATTTGAAGACCTTATAGTGGATAATATGGCCATGCAAATGGTAATGAGGCCTGAACGCTTCGATGTGATTGTTACTACCAATCTGTTTGGGGATATCCTGTCAGATCTTGCTTCGGGGCTTGTTGGGGGGCTGGGGATTACCGGTGCGGCAAACATCGGTGATGATGCCGCTATGTTTGAGGCGGTTCATGGTTCAGCACCTGATATTGCCGGTAAAGGGCTGGCGAACCCAACCGCATTGCTCTTCTCTGCACTGTTGATGCTTGAATATCTTGATAAACCCCGATTAGCAGAAAAAATCCGATCGGCCGTGTATACTGTATTACAGGATCATAAAGATGTTTGTACACCTGATGTGGGTGGCAACGGTACCACATTTACTTATGCCGATGCTATTTGCAGGCTTTTAAGAGATTAAAAAATCAGGAATCCGGGTAAATGCAGCAGCAGAATCCCGTGTAAAGTTGAGAACAATCAAAATGTTGGTTTAGCCCCTGCTGATTTTCAGTTTATAAAAGTTTTATACATAGTTGAAGGAATTAACCGGGGTAAAAAACTGAACTGTCGAATAATTTCCGGAACCTGTTTACATATATAGACTAAAAAACAGTTTCATTGCGGGAATTTAAGTCAGTTATAATGAAGTTTAAGCGCAGAATTTTGATTGCTGAAGATGAATTGGTACTGCAGCTTATGCTCAAGCATATGCTCCAGAAAATGGGATTTTCAAACATTGTTGCTGTTTCAAAAGGTGTGGAAGTGATTGATGTATGCACGAAAGCAGATTTTGATTTAATTCTCATGGATATCATTCTTCTGGACGATATCGATGGAATTGAAGCCTATAGAAGAATCAGTGAGGAAAAACAGATACCCGTCATCTACATTACATGCAATGAAGATCCCGGAAACAAAGAGCGGGCCGAAAAGTTTGGTTATGTAGGTTATTTGACAAAACCGGTAACATATAGCCACTTGAAAAGGATCATAGAGAGCCATTTTAAATCGTGATTCAGAGGGAATGTCAAACGTTTGGCTTGGCGGATTGGTTCAAGCAGAAAAAAATATCATTTCAGTGCACCCATCAGAAGCAGAAACCAGCAGAATTATTCAAATGGCATGGCAGGACAGAACACCATTCGATGCCATTGAACGTCAATTCAACCTTCGGGAAAAAGGGTTAAAGGCAGGCATACCAAGCACAGGATGCTGCGCTATAAAAATGTAAATCGATTCCGGGGGCCTTACTGATATCTCAAAATATCCGGTTCTCTAATCCGTATTGAAATACAATTTGGGCCGAAGTGGATGCAGCATAGAATCTCCGCTGTAGAACGAAGCGGAAAGCGCGCCAAGCGGATAGAGGGCAATTCCTTTGGTAGTACCATCAATGAGCCGCTGTATAACCGGTCTCGGGATATGAATCCATCTTGCCTCATCTTTGATTCCGGGGATATCAATATCGATAATCATTTGGGTATTGATTACCTCGCCGAGTGCATTGCCCGAAAGAAAGCTGTTGAATGTTACATCATCCCTTGTCCAGGCGGAGTAACCGTCAAGTATTTCAACAATCCGGATTTGATCAAACTCTATCTGGCCAGTGCCGGTGGCGTTATAGAAAGAATAGGGAATTAGTTCAAGCATACCGTAGCCGGATGCATTTCTTTCTCTGAATTCGTATAGATTCCATCTCAGAATAATAATTTTATTATTATCGGTTGTAAGTACCGGTTCATTGCCCGCAACCCATCCCGCAAAATTTATATCCGGGTAAAATGTATCAATCATACCCACTTCAATAGCCGGAACAGAAACTGAAAATTCATCAGGCCGGGGAACCGGAGGCGGATAGGTTACCTGTTCACCAAGGTCTGATCCAGTCTCGGTAACTTTTACGATATCAATCTTTACATAATCCACATCAAGGGTGTAGACAAGCGGACCCCAGTCCATGAGCGCAATGTGGGTGGTGATGATGTCACCGGGTTGAGCTTCAAAATCTTGTGTGGTCATACTGATGGTATGCCACCCGGAGGTATCGGGGATATCAAATTCCATCAGGTGGGCATAATAGTCGGTTGAATGCTGGGTGCGTAGCTGCATATTCAGCCTCCTTGGAGCATGACTGGTTTTAACCCTGGCTTCCATACGTAATTCATAACCCGGATCGGCTAAAGGCCCCAAATCAAGTATATCTGTTGATGAAGTTTGCATAATTGCCCACCAAACATTTTGGCGGTCATTTGTGGCATCCACGACGAAACGGGCATAGCCATCGTGCCAATCAAGAGTGCTTTCTGCAAATCCGGAACCTGTAAATGTAATCCAGCTGCCCGCAGGGGGGGCATCAAATTCTTCCAGAAATTGTGCCTGTGATGTAAGGGTGAGAAATTGTAAAATGGTAATGAAATAAAAAAAGGAAACGCCGCGTATAAAAATTTTCATGGGTTAAAATTTTTGAAATCAACCGAAATTTGAGATTTTAACTGAATCACAAGTCTGTATAAAAAGAATAACATTTCATTAAACCACAAACCACCTGAAAATGAAAGCACCACTGATTTTTCTCATTACCCTGATTATTTTTTCATCCATAATCTTTGAAAAAAACCTGATTGCCCAAGATGTAGCCGATGAAGTATTGATTGAGCTTTATGACGGTGCAAGGGTGGCCGATGTTGTGGACGGTCTTGCAACAGTGGGTTATATCGATGTGGGCGTGATGGATCCTGTTATGGCGCCACTCTGGAAAGATGTGCAGAGAATGAGCCACAGAATCTCAGGAATCGCGGTAACGGTACGATACGGGCCTACCAACCACCCGAAACACCCGGGTGCCGACCTTACCGACCCTGCCAATTACAATGTTTACAGGCAATGGCGGGGGATGTGGTATAATCAGTTGGCTCCGGAAACCTTTCATGATTATATTAAACCGGGCACCGTCCTGGTTATCGACAATGAAGGAGTGAATGATGCAGGATCAACCGGATCAAAAAATATTATGGAATGGATAAACCGGGGTATGACAGGCCTCGTTTCAAAAGGCGGTGTGCGGGATATTGATGAAATTATTTTACAGCGCAGCCCGGTTTACACCAACTATTATGACCGGGGGCGGGGAGAGCGTATTGGCCGGAATGAGATACTGGATGTTCAGCGGCCGGTAGTTGTAGGTGGGGTAACCGTTTATCCTGGTGATGTGATTGTAGCTGATGCTGACGGTGTGGTTGTAGTTCCCCGAAGAGTTGCAGCTCGGGTAGGTCAGATTGCCTACCAGGAGCTGGTCGACGATATCGCCGGCCGTCGTGCGCTTTATCAGGAACTGGGACTTGAGTTCGACGATACCGTGAGAATTCGCGAAACTCCGGAAGACTTTTTCAGAAAACTTGGTTTGCCTGCTGATCCAAATCAATAATTTATAGGTTGTGCAGCCCTCCCGGGGTTGTTCAGACGTTTTGTGATCAAATTAGCCAGATGGACAGGTTGCCGGTTTACGGCCTGTGATCTGTTTGTCCGAATCGGTTTTCAGCATCCAACACCACTTACAGAACCTCATTTTCCTGAAGGATAAAGATCGAAGATTTTTTATCTTCAGTTGTTAGAATTGGCTTTTTATTTATGAACAAATGCGGGCTGTTGAATAATTTGTTGATTATCTGCTAATTATAATCAAAAAAGAATAACTACATTAAATAACGGTTAAGGTGATGATTATCATAAAAAAAAATATAATACCACTTCTTTTACTCTTTTTACTGTCTTCATGCAGCTCTTCCCAGCCCGAAACAATTAGCCTTTTCAACGGAGAAGACCTTGCAGGGTGGCATGTCGATGTTCCCGCAATGGATGATAATCCGGATGAAATTAACCCCTTCCTGGTTCGTGACGGCATACTCGTAACGCTGGGCAGACCTCTGGGGCATTTAATTACCGATGACCAATTTGAAAATTACCGCCTCGAAATTGAATACCGTTTTCCGGGCGATCCGGGGAATGGTGGTGTGCTGATTCATGCATCCACTCCTCGAGCTTTGTATAATATGTTTCCACAGTCGATTGAAGTGCAAATGATGCATGAAAACGCAGGTGATTTTTGGGTTATTGTGGAGGATATCCGTGTTCCTGACATGACCGAAAGACGGGGACCCGAAGAAAACTGGGGTATTCGCGAAGGTGAGGCACGCAGAATACTGAAACTTGAGGATGGAGCTGAAAGCCCTGTTGGAGAATGGAACAATATGGTTGTTGAGGTAATTGAGAACTCAATCAAGGTTTGGGTAAACGGTGTTTTTGTGAATCATGGCTATGATGCCACCGCATCACGCGGACAAATTGCTCTCCAGGCAGAAGGAGCTGAGATGGAATTCCGTAAAGTAGAACTGACCCCAATTACCGAATTTACAGAATCCTGATAGTCATAATGAACCGCCGGCTATTTACTTTTACTGCGAATACATAAGTTGTAAGGTATACGAAGCAAAATAAAAACAGGTTATTATTCTTTAATTTGTTGTATTCACATTCCTTGTGGCCTATATAAGCAGAATTAGTAATGCCTGTTTTTTTCATGTTTTACAGCTTCTCTGATGAGGCAATTCTTTAACAGCTTGAAGCGAAAAACAAATTAAAAAAATTATCTGGCTCAGCTTTTTAGGTTTTACGTTCGCGAAGTGCCAGACCTTTCAAGAAATAACGCAGCACCTGATCGCCGCAAATCTTGAAATTTCTGTGTTTCTTGTCGCGAAAAAGAGCGCTTAATTCATTTTTTGAAATACTAAAACCCGTTTTCCCGAGTATCTGAATAATGTCTTCATCACGCAATGTAAAGGCAACCCGGAGCTTTTTCAGTACGGTGTTATTGGTAACCGGTACAGTGATCGGCTGGGGCGGATGTTTATCATCTTTTCCCCTTTTGTGAATAATCAGTCCATCGAGAAAGTGAGCCGTAATGGTATGGGTGATATCCACCTTATCTTTATTTTCGGCAGGTTCTTCAAATATATAGCTCACCTCTTCCCTTGAAGGGTTATAGCCACCCAATTTAAGGATTTCAGCAATTTTACCATCACCTGCATCAAGAATGAACCTGATGCTCTTTAAAACATCATCATTTCTCATACGATTATAATTGTTTCCTTTAAGATCATTGAATCAATATTTTCCGGTAGATCGACCGTGACTCAAGATAAAAACAATTTATCAATCATATTATCAAGAGATTTCACTATACCATTCCAAAGAGGAATTAGTTTTCCCCGCCCGCCTGTCCCTCCCGGGAAAGACTTTATTCTGAGCCGAACTTTGACAGTTGACGCCAAACATGCACAATCAAAATTACATTATTCGTATTTTATCATATAATAGAATACTATTAGTAATATATTAAATAATATTACTTATCTATTATCACATTCATTTGGAAATACAGGAGGTGTAGGCATATGTTAC
>SKKO01000215.1 GCA_007123715.1 Balneolaceae bacterium
CCTTCAACCTGCGGGAGAGTTTTTCATATATGTCCAGTCCATAGTGAAATTCCATAAACCTTATAAACTCTCAAATTGAAGGTACAAATGAATAAGAATAATAGAATATACTATCAGAACTCACTCTCTTTTATCGCTGTATTATTACTGAGTATCGCCGTACTCTTATCAGGGTGTGATATTTTTGGATCAGACGAGAAGAAAAAAAAGGAAGAAGATGACGACTTTGAGTTTACATTATATACTAATGTAAACGATGCCTTGCTGTTTAGTGCCACGACCATAGCAGGCGATTCTGTAGCTTTCTTTGGTGAAAGAAATGATTTGGGTATTCCTTCTAAAGTTGCAGGAGCCGTTGTACAGTTACAAAATAAGTACATTAATTCCGGTGAAGAAAAAATATTCATCGAAAACAGCACATTCGAAATTCTCTTCGGAGGGTTTAATAATCTTCCAACCCGAATCTCGTCAGATGAATATACATTTTTATTTGACTGGGAATCATCATCTGAGTTTGTCTTGACAGCTATTGATAACGAGGGTACCGGCCGCACACAAATTGCCATCAACATGGATGAATTGGAGCAGGAAATGACGCTTTTGGCAGCTATCGGTTTTGACAGCCTCAGCTTCAATGATCAAATCGGCAAGACTTTATTCCTGCCTGGATATCTCTGCGGAGAACCTTCGTCAGAAGGCACTCTATCGTATTTTAGTGCAACTAAAAGCAGTATCATTCATATTGAGCGCTGCGGCGCAAATCTGGATGGGGCCTTGGTTAAACTGAATATTGCTCAAAAAGGAGGTATAAATGAATGGATTATGGCCACTCCTTTAAATAGCGGCAAATACCGGGTAAATATTCCGATTGGCGGAGAAACCATGGGAGAAAAGTTTCTCGAAGGATGTGAATCGGTGTTGAGCACTATTGGAACAAGCTGTGTTGTTTCAAAGCAGCTGCTTCTTTCATCACCGTTATATTGCAGCAAAATAAGTTTGTATGCCGGCCCTGCCGCACCAAAAGTTTTCGCAGCTTGCGAAGTTGCTGTTGCTGCTTACGCAGCCACATGTGCAATAGTGGGCTGGAGCCCGCTGGGAGACCTGGAACTTCCTGAAGGAATCGAATGGCCGTCATGGGCAAGCCCTCAGGCTTACATTTGCCCCAGCCTATCATACCTAATTGACCGTGGTGTCGATTTTATTGGAGAACCAATTACTTATACCGTACAACTTGCCCACCCAAGTATCAAATCCGGATATGGAAGCTATCATGAAAATATTGCATCATCTCCCGCAAACGGCCCCTATCCTGATATTTCAATCCAAATTGATGGGGACCCTGATGTAATCGGCTTCTGGGCCGATCCGGGCAACCCACCGGCCGGAGTTGGATATGCGGTATACGCAAGTATGTCGTGCGTGGAACCCGGCTCAACGATTCGCATGAGTATTGTTGGTACGGATGGTTATTCAAATTCAAGAAACTGTACAGTTTCTGCTGCTGATTATCAAAATCAAACGTGTATTCTTCAGGTTCCCGGGGCTACTGGCGGTGTTAGGGATGTAATTACATTAGCAGTAAATGGAATAACGCTTGACCAGCTTACTGTCATTTTTGGAGGTGGAGCAAAACCATTGCTTGCCGATGGCGAAATTCCAAGAATCAGATAGAGTCCAGCCTTTCACCTGAGGGTTCAGACCCTCAGGTGAACCATTACCTGAAAAATACTTTGGCACATTAACTGGTATTCTATTCAGTTAATTGCATTGTACTATCTATACGTTTATTCGACACTCAGAATACAAATTGGTTATCAATGCACTGATCTTAAAATTTGTTATACTGAGATATGCTGGCCAGTTATAAACATTTAAGCAGAACAAAAATTTTCTACCTCTATGCAAATCGACCACATCGGCATTGCTGTCAAAGATCTTGATGCTGCCATAGAAATCTATGAAAAAATTCTTGATACACCCTGTTTTAAGAGAGAAACTGTGGAATCTCAAAAAGTTGAAACAGCTTTCTTTCAAACCGGTGAAT
This sequence comes from Balneolaceae bacterium, assembly GCA_007123715.1. Taxonomy (GTDB): domain Bacteria; phylum Bacteroidota; class Rhodothermia; order Balneolales; family Balneolaceae; genus Rhodohalobacter. The sequence goes on from SKKO01000215.1 coordinate 2,045, forward strand.
CGAAAGTGGAACTTTTAGGTGCAACATCAACCGGTTCGGTTATTCATTCTTTTATAGAAAAACGCGGTCAAGGAATTCACCACATTGCATTCGAAGTGAATGATCTTGACAGCGAGATCATGAGGCTCCGTAATGAGGGATTTACATTCATCAACAATGAGCCAGTGCCCGGAGCTGACAAGAAACGTATCGCGTTTCTTCACCCTAAATGCAGTACCGGCGTATTAATTGAACTATGTGAGAGTATTCGAACACCCTGACATTGAACATCATTTTCCTTCCCTTTTTTCCAGGTATTTGATAATGTATTTACCGAACACATCGAACTCAATGTTTATGGGATCGCCTACTTTTTTGTCCTTCAAATTGGTATAGTCCCAGGTATAGGGTATAACGGCAAGCATAAATATATTACCTGTATCTCTTGCCACCGTCATACTGATGCCATCAACTGCCACACTGCCGCGGCCTACAATATAGTTTTCAAATTCTTCAGGGTATTCTATAGTGAGCAATATATCTGCCCCGTCCTGATCAATTTTTATCAATGTACCGGTGGTATCCACATGGCCCTGCACAATATGCCCTTCGATGGCTTTTTCAAGCGTCAGTGAGCGCTCCAGGTTTACCGGACTCCCTTTTTCCAGTGTGCCAAGATTAGTTTTTCTAAGGGTTTCATCCACACACTGTACCATGAAAGTTTTATCGTCAAAAGATACAACCGTCAAACAGACTCCATTTACGGCAATGCTTTCATCCACATGTACTTCATGGATAAATGAACACGATATGGCAAGCTGCCTGCCACCTTTCATTCCGGTAACTTCATCAACGATCCCGATTTCTTCAATAATTCCTGTAAACATTTTATTATAAATCTGAGGTTAATAACATATCCCGGCCTATTTGCTGCCAGGTATAATTTTTAAAAGGCACAATGTCTTCCATGCGCTGCACATCGAGCCCAAAAATAGATTTGATCCCGCCGCCAAGTAGTTTTGGCGCAATAAAAAGCTGTAACCGGTCAACCAATCCTTTTTTTAAGAGGGCGGTTGATAGCTGCTGCCCGCCTTCTGCCAAAAGTGAGGTAATTCCCGAATCCGCAAGCTTCATCATGGCCTGTTTCAGCCTGATATGCCCGTTAAATTCATCGACTACAATTATTTCACCACGAAAATAATTGCTTTGAAACATTTTGAGCATAGGGTCGGCTTCTGCTTCTGACTTTTCTTTATTATGTGTAACTACAATCGTCTTTTCCTCGAATTGATCCGCAAAAAGATTCAGATTTCGGGGTAATTCAAATGGCCCGTCAATCACCACTCTTTTAGGTTGCCGGCCTTCTGTCAGGCGAACGGTCAATGAAGGATTATCGTGAAGTGCCGTATTTCTTCCTACCATTACGGCATCATCCTCACTTCTCCATTGATGAACCAGTCTGCGGGATTCTTCACAGGTTATCCATTTTGAATCTCCATTTGGTGCTGCAATATAACCATCGGCCGTCTGTGCAATTTTCAGAGTAATAAATGGCCTGCCGAATTCGAGATAGTGCAGCCATTTTTCATTCAGTTTTACCGCTTCTTCCTTAAGTATACCAATATCTACTTTCTTCCCGCTTTGTTTCAACTTCTGTATGCCCCGTCCATTCACTTTTCCGGATGGATCTTCCATTGCAACAACCACGCGGCTTACCGGAAGGGCGGCAATCAAATCAGCACAAGGAGGTGTTTTACCAAAGTGAGAGCAAGGCTCTAGGGTAACATATACAGTGCCATTAATTAATTGATTCTTGTCTTCAACACTGTTAACGGCATTAACTTCTGCATGGGACTGGCCGATTCGTTCGTGGTAACCTTCTCCAATCATGTTGCCATCGTCCGAAACAATCACACAGCCTACCATTGGGTTTGGCGAAGTGAAGCCAATACCCTTTTCAGCAAGGCTCAAAGCCCGCTGCATCCAGATTTTATCTTTATTAGCAGCCATGAAACGTATCAGTACTTCTTCTTAAAATAAAAAAGGGCAAGAGAAAACTCCTACCCTGTTAATTTACAAATCTAAATTGAAGCGGATGTTAACTAACGGATCAGCCTGCTGCGGTTATCACGGATTCGCGCATCGTCTTTTAGCCTGTCAAGAAATACCTCATTAAAAGTAAAAAATTTCTGTTGCTCAAGGCGATTTCTAATTTCTGATCTCTGAGATGAAGAGATTGCAGTTGGGTCGGCATGGCTAATATCTTCAGCATAAATGATAAACACTGCATTTTCACCTCTGATCGGTCCTGATAGTTCTCCGTTTTCCATCCCAAATATTGCACCAATCACTGCAAGTTCCCGGCCTGCACCGGGTATTGTATTTCCACCAAGACGAATTCCGTCGGCAATCTGAATCTCTTTTCCTGCACGTTCTGCAAGGTTTTGCAAATCGCCATTGCCAGTTACCAGCTCACGAACCCTGTCGTACATTATTTCTCCACGCTTCTGGTTACGCACTGCATTTTCAACCTGAGCCCGTACTTCATTCAAAGGTCTTGTTCCTTCCGGAGTTCTTTGCAGTAATTGTACTACAATAAACTGGTCATTAAGCTCAATGGGGTTGGAAATTCTGTTGGCACGCAATTCTTCAAGTACATTCAAAACAGCCTGACTCTGACCCAGGCCCGGAATAAACGGATTGTCTTTAGTAGCCGTTGCCTCCGCTATCTGAAGATCACGGCGCTCTGCTTCACGCTCAAAACCTTCGGATGAGGCATAAAATTCAAATTCCTCAGCACGTTCAGCAAGCCTGTCGAGTGTGGCTATCGGGTCGGCTACCACATTATAAGAAAAAACTGCAAAGCGAAACTCATTTCCCCTTTGTTCAATTTTCTTGAACATATAAGGATCTCCGTTAATCATGACCACATCAGATACTTCCCCGGGTTCCAGATCAACAACCGGCAGATATTCTTCCCTTATTTCATCAGCAGTAAAAAACCCGCCCCTGTACTGAGTAGCAGATTGATTGCGAAGCAGAAACAACGAATCGTTTTCTGCCATTGCAAAAGACTCACGAAGTGCTTCAACATCTGAAACAGCGCGCAAAGTATCCTGTGAAGTTGGTGTTTTGTCCCAGCTTACATATCTGAAGCGATATGTTTCACTTCTTTGGAACTGAGAAGAATGATCGCGGTGATAAGCGCGAAGCTCATCGTCACTGATACTGATTTCATCATCCGTGATTTCTGAGTATGGAAATCGCAGGTATTGAATGTCGGCAAAGGAATTCGACTGGATAAATTCATTTTTTATGTCGAGTGAGCTCACCTTCAATCCGGATGATATATAATTGCTCATTTTTTGCTGGCGCCGGTTATCACGCAGTTGCTGCTCAATCATAATCCACGCCTGGCTGTTTTCAGGAGCATCAATTGCTGCACGCAGGGCAATACGGTCAATATTACCATCGGCATCAGCAAATTGCTGACGAATAAACGGATCGGGATTGGGGCCGGTTACCATATCAATCAATTCCTGGTCGGTAACCGTAATTCCGATATCGTTCATTTTCTGCTGAATGAGACGAGCGGCAACCAGGTCTTCCCATGCCTGGTTTTCATATAGCGAACGCATTTCAGGTGTGATAGGCTGATTGGTTTGCCGGCTAAACTGTTCGGTATAAAAACTGACCCTGTTATTATATTCTTCAAGTGTGATAGGGTCACCATTCACATCGCCAAGATTTGTAGGACCCTGAGTAATGCCGCTGAAAAAGTCTACATCAGCAAGAACCCACAATATTCCAAACGAGAAAATCAGTATCCAGAGAATGGATGCTGTACTGTTTCTCATTTTTTCCATTACACCCATAAAATAACCTCAATATTTTCCTTTAATATATGTTTAAGCAACCTTGTTTAGCAGCCACGTAAGATACAATTTCCTGCTGCTAAGAACAACGCGGCTAATCATGCTAACGCAGAAATGAAGGTTACATTTTCTAAAAAATGTCTATAATACTCATATGTCGCAAGTACCTGCCGGGGTTCTCATTGATTCCCTTAACAAGATTATTCAGCTCGATAGTCAGTGAATCCAGATTTTCATACACGGAGGGATCATTCAGCAAGCGGCCAATGGTTCCTTCTCCATGATTCATTTTTTCGAGAATCTCGTTTAGGCTTGAAGTCGCAGTTTCCAATTCAAGACGAACCTGTTCAAGGTCCCTGATACTTTGTTCCACTGTAACCATGAGGCTGTCAACTCTTGGGCGGCTTTCTGTAACCAGCGTATCAAGCTGGCTGAGCATTCTGCTTCCTGCATCAATAGCGGTATCAATTTCATCCTTTTTACCTTCAAGAATGGCTGCAATGCGACCGGTAGTTTCCATCGTACTGCGCAGTGTTTGATCCAGAGTAGCCCTTGTATCATCATCAAGGGTGGCATTCAGTTGCCTTAAAAACTGATTTAATTCATAAATTGTATTTGAAACATCATCTCCGAGCTCTTCACCTTTTTGCCCGAGTACTTCCATCATAGTTTCGGTGTATAAACCTTCAATTTCGTCTCCGTATTGAATGTATTCTGAGGATGTTCCGAGTTCAATCACAATCGATTTTCCTTCAACAATACCCAGCGATGTAAGATTTGCTGTCGAATTTCTTGGAATGGGAATTTCCGAATCAATTCTCATATGAATTCTGACATTCGCATCTTGCATAAGCTGTACCCTGTTCACTGAACCAACACGAACACCTTTAATGTAGACAAGATTTCCGTTGCTAATTCCGTCAGCCCGTTCAAAAACCGCTGAGACCTGCATTGCCTGTCTGAAAATCGGGATGTCCCTCATAAACCGGAAGCCAATTATTGCAACTATAACTGCAAGTAATACTGTTAATCCCACCTTTGCTTCGTTGCTGAATTTCATACGTTAACTCACTATTTTATTTGATATTCACTGGCAGTGATAAAATTCAAAAGATCCTTATCATCACTATTTTTCATTTCTTCAAGAGTACCAAACCACCACAGTTTCTGATTGTGTAAAAAGGCTACTTTATCAGCCACATCCAGCACACTGTGCATATCGTGGGTAATTACTATGGAGGTAATGTCGAAGGTCTCGGCCATCCTGATTATCAGCTCATTGATTTCCTCTGCGGTTTCCGGGTCCAGGCCCGAAGTAGGTTCATCGTACATGATATATTCGGGTTCAAGAATAATAGCGCGGGCAAGTCCCACCCTTTTTCTCATTCCGCCGGAAAGTTCAGAGGTTTGTTTTTGGGCTGCTTGCTCAAGATTCACATATTCAAGAGAACGCATTACCTTATCATGAATTTCTTTTTCCTTTAATTTGGTAAAATAACGAAGGGGAAATGCAATATTTTCGTAGGTATTGATGGAATCAAACAGAGCTGAACCCTGAAAAAGGATCCCGAATTTCTGACGGATTTTGCGCTGGTCAACATAATCCATTTCATGAATATCATTACCGTCAATGAGAACCTGTCCGGAATCGGGGCTTAATAGAGCATTGATGTGTTTCAGAAGAACAGATTTACCACATCCCGACCTCCCGATCACAGCAATGGTCTCTCCATTCTCAATTCGGAAGCTCACATCTTCCCAGACAAGGACATCGCCAAAACTTTTAGTAAGATTTTTGATTTCAATCATAGTAACAACGCCGCCAAAAGAAAATCAGCCAAAAGTATCAAGATACAGCCCAAAACCGTGGCCTCCGTGGTGCTTTTACCGACCCCCTCCGCACCACCTTTGGCATAAAAACCTTTATAACATGCAACAGATGTAATGATAAATCCAAACACAAAGGATTTCAGAAACCCAAAAACCACATTCCAGGGGTAAAAGAACATCCGCGCACCCTTCAGAAAATCAGCCGGCGGAACACTGCCCGAGAAATACCCGGCCGCAAGGCCTCCTCCGATACCGAAAATACTGGCTACAATGTATAATACCGGAAACATTAATATACCGGCAAGCACCCTTGGCACCACTAAAAAAGAGACAGAGTTGAATCCCATCGATTCAAGAGCATCAATCTGTTCGCTTACTCGCATGGTTCCCAGTTCGGTTGCAACCCTTGCCCCAACCTTCCCGGCAAGCACCAAGCCCGAAATCACAGCAGCCAATTCGATCAAAATTGATTCAGAAACAATTGCACCAATTGTTGACAGCGGTATAAAAGCAAACTCTAGCTGGTAAGCTGATTGAAGTGTCATAACAGAACCTGTAAAAACTCCTACCAGCATAATGATGGGAACAGAATCTGTACCAACCTTTACCAACTCCTGAAAAAGATTTTTACGATACGTACTAAACTCAGTTGATGACCGCAGCGCCTGATAAAGCAATGTACTGTATCTGCCTATTTCCTTAAATGCATGCATACAGTGTTTCCGTGAAAATATCCTGATTAAGCAAAATGTTTTCTAAATTGATTGTAGAAGAACAATATTACAAAAGTTTTTCCCAAAATGTGACTGTAAAACATATTCACATACTCCGGCATATTTCTGCAGTTTTGGGAAAACACCCCTTTTCTGAGATAACTTTTTTGTAACCTATGAATGTAGTCTTAACTTCTCATTCATAAAAAAATTTCAATTCTCATAAAAAACTTTAAAAGGGCAGATCGCATTTAATTCTCTTATCTTTGCACGTGTATTAAAAAAACAAGTCATAATCCAGATATAAGTATGTTCCGATATTTTACCGCAGGAGAATCTCACGGGCCCGAACTTACAGGAATTGTTGAAGGTGTTCCGGCCGGGCTTCAACTTACCGAAGACGATATGGAACGGCATCTTGTCCGGCGGCAGCAGGGTTACGGGCGCGGCGGGCGAATGGCCTTTGAAAAAGACCGTGCCATCATAAAATCAGGTGTACGTTTTAGTAAAACCACCGGGGCACCGATTGCACTTACCATGATTAACCTGGCTTACGAGAAAGATAAAAGCAACTGGCCAGTTGTAATGGCTAAGGAAGGCACACCGGAAAATATTGAGCGGATCACACTGCCGCGTCCGGGCCATGCCGATCTTACAGGCCTTCAAAAATATCGCTTCGATGATATTCGCCCGGTGATTGAGCGCTCCAGCGCACGGGAAACCGCCATGAGAGTAGCTTGTTGTACGGTTGCACGGCAATTCCTGAAATCGCTTGGGATTGAAATTGGCGGACACGTTATACAAATCGGATCTGCGGGTTACGAGGGCTGGGAAGAAATCAGGGATATCACTTCAGCTCTCATCGGAAAAGGTGCTGAACAGGTCTTTAAAAAATCAGATAAGTCCGATGTTCGCTGTCTTCATAAGGATCTGGGCAAAAAAATGCGTGAAGAAATCTTGGTTCGCCGTAAGGAAGGCAGTTCACTCGGGGGAATCTATGAGATAATTGTTACCGGGTTACCGGCCGGATTAGGCAGCTATGTACAATGGGACCGAAAACTTGACGGCCTTCTTGCACAAGCCATCATGAGTACACAGGCCATGAAAGGGGTAGAAATTGGGCTTGGATTTGATTCCGGCAAAACACACGGACATAACGTGCATGACGAAATAATGTATGATGGATCTTTTAAAAGACGTACAAACCGCGCGGGTGGCCTCGAGTGAGGTATGACTACCGGTATGCCCCTTATATTACGCGGCGTAATGAAGCCAATACCGACAATGCTGAAACCTTTAAAAACTGCTGATATTGTAACGAAAGAGGAGCAGGAAACACGTTATGAAAGATCGGATGTGTGTGCATTGCCGCGTGCTGTGGTTGTCGCAGAAAGCGTGATTGCACCGGTTTTGGCTAACGCATTTCTTGAAAAGTTTGGTGGAGATTCAATGGAAGAAATTCTTGAACGTTTCACAACGATCACCCATGAAGCCAAAAAATAATCATATCGCAAAGCTTGCCGGATATCTCAGAGCAAATCCTGACGATATTTTTTCAAAATTTGCACTTGCACTGGAACTGCTTAAAGTAAATGAAGTATCCAAAGCAAGAATTTTATTTGAATCCGTTTTAGAACAAGATCCCGGCTATTTAGGCGTTTATTACCATTTAGGCAGGCTATATGAACAGATCGGTCTGTTTTCAGATGCCAAAAAAATTTATGAAACCGGAATCATTCTTGCCGGGAAGCAGAATAATGAAAAAACACGTCTTGAATTGACCGAAGCCCTCGAAATCTTACATACTGAAACTGACCATGATTCATAAAAAAATACTTAACCTCTCAGCTTTCGTGTTTCTATTATTTGCGTTCTGCGTCTTCATTAGCCCTGATATTCATGCACAGGAAGCACAGGGAGAGCATATCGTACAGCAGGGTGAAACACTGTTCAGCATTTCCAGAGAGTACGCAATTACAGTGGGAGAGCTCAGGTCATGGAATAATTTGAGGAGTGATAACCTTCAACCGGGACAGGTTTTACGGCTGTTGCCGCCACCCGGTGAAGGAAGGATCATACACAGGGTCGCCCCGGGTGAATCGCTTTTTGCCATCTCCCGCCGTTATGATGTGACCATTGCTGAAATTCAGCAATGGAACAATCTGAGCGGCACTTCGCTCGATGCAGGACAGGAAATAATTATTTATCAGCATGATGCATCCGGCGCTGATGATGTACCGCCACCGGTTGCACAAATTGAACAGATGAATGATGATGAACGCAGATCAATTGTTCGCCAACAGGAAGATCTGCCAACCGGCAGCGGAACATATACTGTACGAAGTGGGGATACCTTATTTCAAATTGCCCGCCAGCACGATATGTCAATAACTGAATTAAGGCAGCTAAATGATCTGCAGGGAGATATTCTACGGGTAGGTCAGCGGTTAACGGTACGTCGAATACAGACAGCGCCTTCTATTGCTGAAGGTGCCGAAAACTCAACTCCACAAGGTAAATTTGCACTTTACCGGTTAAGCAGCGGAGAAAATACCCGTACTGTACTGAACCGTTTTAAAATGAGTATGGGTGAACTTGAAGCACTCAATCCGGAAATTAACATCAATAACCTCTCCTCCGGGCAACAAGTCACTGTTTTACTGCCTCCAACCCGAAATTTCAGAAATCCCTTCCGATCTGAATCCAGCCTTGAAGATCTGGGCACGGTTCCGGTTACCCGCTACAGCGACACCGACAGGGCAACACCAACAACAAGCGGTGAACTTTACAGCCCCGGCCAGCTTACTGCTGCACACTCCAATATGCAGCTGGGCAGTATCATTTATATTGAAAATCCTTCGAACAAACGCGGGGTTTTTGTTCGTGTAAACGACCGGCAATCGGCAGATGGAATAAAAATTTCCGGAATAGCATATGAGTTGCTGGGCTTTACTGCCATCGAACAACCAATGGTTACCATTTATCTTGAGAACTGACAGCCATTGAACCATCATTTCAGGAATTACCACGTTAAAACCCGTGGATTATTATACAGTTACATCATATGCGTACCTCTGCTGCTGCTTTATGAAATCCTGATAAGAATTTCACAACCCCAGGCAGACGCCATGATCCGAATTTCTGTGGATGCCTGGTTTAAAACCATCTTTCAACTGCTTGGAACGAATACACTATCAGCCACATTTTTGGTTGCAGCAATTATTGGAGGAATCATTACATATGTACGCCGCAAAGAAATTTCAACCTTAAAAATGAATTATTTCGGGTATATGCTGCTCGAATCTTCATTATATGCATTACTCATCGGTACATTAATTGGTCTTTTTCTGGATTCTTTGCTGAATATGCAGGCAGAATCCCCGCTTTATCAGCTCACTAAATTACAGCTGATTGCACTCTCGCTTGGTGCCGGGCTGTACGAAGAATTATTTTTCAGAGTCATTCTTGTTGGCCTTCTTTTGTTCATATTTAAAAAAATATTCGACAGCCATATAACAGCCTATATGATTGCTGTAATTATTGCAGCACTAATTTTTAGTACTGTTCACTATATTGGTGAATTTGGTGACGTTTTTACTCTAAATTCATTTTTATTCAGGTTTTTGTTTGGCTTAGTACTAAATGTTGTTTATGTTAAAAGAGGTTTTGGGATTGCAGCATGGACACATGCGATATATGATTTACTGGTAATATCATTTATGTAAGAAATAGAACTATTTCTGAAAGATTGTTCTTTGTTATTATCTACAAGGTTAATCAATTCTATCAATATGACAATCTGATTTCTAAGTTTTAGATTTATAGTCAGGTCATTTTTTAAGCATTGAAAGAGTACCATTAACACTTTAAAACGTTGTTCTGGAAATACAGAAATCAGAGATGGCAGAACTTACCAAGCAAGAATTTATAAAACAGAGGGAATTTAATGAGGAAATGATTCCTCATCTTGATGCCCTTTACAATTTCGGATTACGGCTCACATCTGATCCAAATGACACTGAAGACCTGGTGCAGGATACTATTGTTAAGGCCTATCGTTTTTTCAGCAGCTACGAGAAAGGAACCAATGCCAAAGCCTGGCTATTTCGAATTCTTAAAAATTCATACATCAACAATTATCGTAAAAAGTCAAAAAAACCTCAGGAAGTTGACTACGACGAGGTTGCTACTTTTTATGAAACAATACGTGCGGAAAGAACCGAAACTTCCGACCTTGAAGATAAAATGTTTCGTGAGCTTATTGATGATGATTTATCCCGGGCTCTCGACAATATCCCTGAAGATTTCAGAACGGTTGTTTTGCTTTGCGATGTAGAAGATTTTACCTACGAGGAAATTGCTAATATGCTGGATGTTCCAATCGGCACGATTCGCTCACGGCTTCACCGTGGCAGAAACCTGCTTAAAGCCCAGCTCATGGATTACGCCACCAAACGTGGCTATGCCAGCGACTAACCTCGTTGGATGTTGACAAAATTAAACCGGATCGGTAAAGATTAAAAGCCAATTGATTGAAATCATTCAATCTTACAATAGCTGGCTTCTTAATGACACAATTTTGGCTTAATTAGGCAGTAATATCCTGAAAACAGTTCCTTTATTCACCTCTGTACTGTATACGAATACTTTGCCCTTGTGATAATCTTCTATAATTCTGCGGGTTAAACTAAGCCCGAGTCCCCACCCCCTTTTTTTCGTACTAAACCCCGGTTTAAATATTTCTTTCACGTATTTTCGGTCAATTCCTGATCCTGAATCTTCTATATCGATAATAATTTGCTGCCCCTCCTTCTTGGCCGATATGAAAACATAAGCGTCTTTTCCATGCTCCTTAATTGCATCCATCGAATTTTTAATCAGATTCTCAATTGCCCACTGGAAGAGTTCAGGGTTCAAACTGGCTTTAATATCCGGCTGAATTGTTTTCTTTACTTCAATTTTGTGACCCAGTTTCGGAAGCCTGCGTTCCATATAAGTCATAACATCATCAATAATAGGTTCGAGGCTCAGGCGCTTCAGTTCGGGTTGGGAGCCGATTTTATTGAATCGTTCTGCAATTCCTTTCAACCGGCTTACGTCATTTTCAATTTCAAATGCTATAGACAGGGTATCATCATCATTCTGATTTTTATCCTTAAGCAGCTGAAGCCATCCGTAAATACTTGAAAGTGGTGTCCCCAGCTGGTGAGCAGCCTCTTTTGTCATACCTACCCAAAGATTTGATTGTTCCGATCGGGTGATACTTTTATACGTGGTATAACCTATCCCAAGCAGTAATGCCAGTATTCCAAATTGTACATACGGAAAGAACCTGAGATACTGAATCATCGGGCTTTCTCCATAGTAAACATATTGATACAGTACCCGGTCGCGATCTTGCAATGCAATTGTAATTGGCTCGTGAAGTGCCGAAAAACGTGTAATAAGGTCCTGAATATTGAGGTTTTCACCATCCAAAAACCGGAAGTGGTTTACAAATCCCGATTCATCAACCACAATTACAGGAATGTTAAAAAGATGATCCGGCTGAATAATTTCAGTCATTACAAAGTTAACGGTGGATTTTTCAAGTTCTGCTTCACGAATCAACCGAACCAGGCTATCGGGCACCTCCGGAAATGTTTGCAGCGTATTAGCAACAAAATTCAGGTTCCGGCTCACTAAATCGTGTGAGGGATCAACATTATGCTCGAATGCTTTAGCCCATAATTCAACATTGTTGCGCTCCTGCTCCATGATTTTATTGATGAGCACCTGATTGTAAACAAATGATGTACTGGCCAGCATAATCAGCAGCAGTACAAGAAAGATTTTGACACGGCTGGATGGAAATAAAGTGTTCATGAATCCTGGGTTTAATCGATTTCGGATACCCATGAAAATCAGGTATATGGCAAATAACTTCTATCGTCATAAACGGCGGTTAAATACACGATAAAATGAATGCCGTTTATTCTGATAAATTATGAAACCTTGGCTTTAATACAATCAGGCTGAAGCTTTACGTTTTTCGTAGAGGGGTGGTGCCTTTTTAAGAATAGTTTCCCGTGTAATCGTGCATCGCTTAACATTACTCATAGAAGGGATAATGAACATGATGTCGAGCATGGCTTCCTCAAGGATGGATCTAAGCCCACGCGCACCGGTTTTTCGATGGCGGGCTTTATCCACAACAGCAATCATTGCATCTTCTTCAAACTCGAGTTCAACATCCTCCATCGCAAAGAGCTTTTTGTATTGTTTTGTGATAGCATTTTTCGGTTTCAGGAGTATTTCCATCATCGCCTCATCCGAAAGTTCTTCAAGGCCGCAAATGATGGGCAGCCTTCCAATTAACTCCGGTATCAGGCCATACTTCTGAAGATCTTCGGGCTCAACATGCGTGAATATTCTTGGATCATTCTTATCGAACTTCACCTGTTCATCGGAATGGAAGCCCATGGAACTGCTGGATAATCTTCTCGAAATCAGTTCTTCAAGGCCGCTAAAAGCCCCACCACAAATAAAAAGTATATCAGTTGTGTCCAGCTGTATAAAACTCTGCTCGGGATGTTTTCTCCCCCCTTTTGGCGGAATATTTGCAGTGGTTCCTTCAAGGATTTTTAAAAGGGCCTGTTGTACGCCCTCACCGGAAACATCGCGCGTAATGGATGGATTGTCACTTTTTCGTGATACTTTATCGATTTCATCAATGTAAACAATACCGCGTTTTGCCCGGTCAACATCATAATCGGCTGCCTGCAAAAGATTACTCAGAATACTTTCAACATCTTCGCCAACATAACCCGCCTCGGTTAGTACGGTGGCATCAGCGATTGTAAAGGGTACGTCAATCACATTGGCAAGAGTACGGGCAAGTAACGTTTTACCTGACCCTGTGGGGCCCAATAAAATAATATTGCTTTTCTCTATTCTGGTATCATCAATATTTATTTCTGTTGAAACACTTGAAATGCGCTTGTAATGATTGTATACAGAAACAGAGAGAGCCTTTTTTGCTTCTTCCTGGCCAATTACATAATCATCCAGTTTATTTTTTATCTCAACCGGTTTCAGGATCGGTTTGTACTGTTTTTCCCTGCGTCGTGCAAGGGACGAGAGATCACTTTGAATAATGCTGGATGCGTCTTCAACACAGTGATTACAGATATAAACATCGGGACCTGCCACCATCGAATTCACGTCCTGACTGGAACGTCCGCAAAAGGAACAAAAAACCGAGTCATTGTTTTTCTTTCTGCTCATCTGTTTTTCACTTTGGTATTTAAATTTGAGAATCTCAAAACTTTTCAGAATGATTTAGCCTGCATAAAGCCGGGACTTCTGCGTAATTACTTGCTTTCCTTTTTCTCACGTCTCATTACACGGTCAATCAGACCATAGGCAAGGGCTTCATCTGCAGTCATCCACTTATTTCGATCCGAATCATTGATGATTTCATTGATATCCTTACCAGTGTGTTCTGAGAGTATTCGGCTTAATTCACGTTTTAACCGAATAATTTCCGCTGCTTCTATCTCTATGTCACTGGCCTGACCCTGCACCCCGCCGAGTGGCTGATGTATCATTACACGGGAGTTTGGCAGTGAGTGACGCTTACCTTTGGTTCCGGCAGCCAGCAGCACAGCTCCCATAGAGGCGGCCATTCCTACACAAGTAGTGGCAATATCACATTTCACATACTGCATGGTATCGTAAATGGCCATTCCGGAAGATACAACACCGCCCGGGCTGTTAATATACAAGTTAATGTCTTTCTCGGCATCCTGCGACTCAAGAAACAGCAGCTGAGCCACAATAGAGCTTGCAACCGAATCATTTACAGGAGTTCCAAGAATAATAATCCTGTCTTTTAAAAGCCTTGAATAAATATCATAAGCTCGCTCTCCCCTGTTGGTAGTCTCCACAACCATGGGAATGAGGCTGTTTTGTATCTGTTCAATTTGCTGCAAGCCCGGAAGCTCAAAAATGGGTTGTTTGAAGTTCATAACCGCTTATTCTGATTTTTGTGTTTCGTTTTCTTTTTCAGTTTCTCTCTTCTTACGAAATTCTTCCTTTGAGAGTTCATTTACTTTAACCACTTCTGCCAATTTATCAAAGATTTTACTTTCGCGGATATTTGTTCTCAAACTTTCAAGTTGTGATGGGTTTTGGGAATAGACGTTTCGAATCTGATCCAACGTAACACCATATCTTGCAGCCTCTGCTCCAAGGTATTCATCAATATCTTCCGGCTTTATTTCAATATCATCAAATTTTTCCTGGAGTTTTTGGCTAATAAAAACCCACTTGATTTCACGGACAGCCTGGTCATTCATTTTTTCCTTGTATTCTTCCACATCAAAATTTTCAGGAAGGTTGCCGCCGCTTTGTTGTTTCGCATATTCTACATAAGAATTCAGGATCTGGTCCTTCATCACTTCGGGAATTTCAAAATCATGTGCATTCGTAAGCTCATCAATTGTAAACTGCCTAAACATATCAACAGATGACTGATCATAATATTGCTGCATCTGGCTTTTTATAAAACCCCTGAATTCATCAACATTTTTAGCCTGCCCATTGGATTGCTGCTTGGCGAGCTCGTCATCGAGTTCAGCTTTTTTCATTACTTCTACTTTTTTGATGTGCATTTCAAAACGGCTGGTTTCATCTTCTTCCTCATCCATTTTTACCACATCTCCGGCTTTTTTACCCACCAGCTTTTCCCTGAATTCTTTTGCAGCATCCTGACGCAGATCCAGTTTCTGATTTTCATCTTTCTCACCTTCTATGGGGTTGCCATCTTTATCCAGGCTGATAGCGTCAACAGTTACCCGGCACTCCTCTGTGATTTTTTCTGCAATCTCTTCCCAGTTACCCTTGCGTTCGAGTGTCCGGTCAATTTCTTCCTCAACTTCTTCATCAGCTACATCGTGTACCATTTTATCAATCGTAATCTCTTCCAGCTCTTTTAATTCAAAATCGGGTTTTGCTCCCACTTTGAACACAACTTCGAGCATATCATTTTCCCAGTTCATATTTACCATCTGGGTTTCACCAATCGGTTCATATTCTGGCACAATCTCCTTCTCGTAAATCTCCTGGATATAACTGTTAATCTCTTCAAGCTCAATTTCTTTTCCAAAACGCTTTTTAATAATACCAAGCGGGGTTTTACCTGGCCTGAAACCGGGCATATTTATCTGGCCGCGATATTTTCTAATTGCTTTCTCAAACTTTGGAGTCAGGTCTTCGCGACTGGCTTCAATTTTAATCTCTTTATCTACGGAGGTTAGCTCCTGAACGGTTATGTTCACTTGTGTTTCCTTTATTTTATTTAAAAATATTGTTAAAATGATTTGGTACGAGAGGGGGGACTCGAACCCCCACACCGGTAAAGGTACCAGATCCTAAATCTGGCGCGTCTACCAATTCCGCCACTCTCGCGCTGAAATCCGGTTTGGATCATAGCCTGATAAAATACTGCTTTTCACCAGTGAATTCAACCTTCACCACATGAGGAGTTACCCCAATATTTTTCAGCATTAGAAACAGAGTCCCGGATCCTTCATAAATAAAGAAAATGAATAGGTGGAAGTGGTTAAATTCGCTTTCCTTCCCGGCGACAAGCCCCGAGGTGTCCGGATGTCTGCGCTATTGTCCGGCGTACTTAAAACAATAAACACACTTGCTTTCAGAAATACTTTCTTTGCATTTCACAATTTTTGTAGTTTGAAGAAAAAATTAATAATTCCCATTATATATGTTTCGAAATCTAAGGTTTGTATACGTAACCACATCCGGCAAAGATGAAGCCAGGAAAATTGGTCAGGCCATTGTGGAAGAAAAATTAGCCGCCTGTGCAAATATTATTGATGGAATGGAATCCATTTATCACTGGAAAGGGGAAATTGAAACCGGAAACGAATGTATTCTGATTTTCAAAACATCCTACTCGAATGTTTCCAGGCTTACACAGAGAGTAAAAGATCTCCATTCATACGAGGTTCCCTGCATTATCAGCCTTAATCTTGCGGAACAGGAAGGCAATGAAGAATATCTTGATTGGATTATGCTATCAACCCGTCGCCCGATGGCGGCCGAGACTGAGCATTTGGCTGACGACTGATGAGTCTCATTATAACCCGGGAACCTTTTATTGTTACCGCTGCATTCAACAGGCCTGAGTCTATGAATGCCATTAACTTCGATGCCATGGAAAAGCTTGAAGAGCTGCTCGGTGAAATCGAGATTGACGCAACACTGCGATTATTCATATTGACCGGTATAGGCAATAGTTTTGTCTCAGGAGGAGACCTGAAAGAGTTTCATAAGATAAAAGATGCTGAGGGTGCAAAAGTGATGACACGTCGCATGATTCAAATTCTCAGCAGAATTGAAAATCTTCCAATCTGGACTCTTGCTGCATTGAATGGGCATACTTATGGCGGCGGATGGGAAATAGCACTTGCTTTTGATTTCAGGGTTGCATCTTCATCGGCAAAAATCGGTTTTACCCAAGGAAAATTTTATCTGCCCCCAGGGTGGGGAGGCATTTCCAAACTGACTGATACAGTGGGACAAGACCGTGCACGTTACTGGCTCGCCTCGCAAAAAGTAATTTCTGCTTATGAAGCACTCGAAGCCGGTTTTATACAGGATTGTTTCGATGAACAGGTATTCCGTGAAAAAGTCGAAAAACTAAAGCAACAACTTACTTTAAATGACCGGGCTTTTATCAGTTACCTGAAAAATCATGCGCCACACAGTAATAATAATAATATGAACGCCTTCAGCCGGTTTTGGGAAAGCGAAGAGCACCTTAAACGAGTGGATGAGTTTTTGAAAGGGAAATGAGTTACCGGTTACCTGATTCTGATAAAGTACTGGTGTTTTTCCGTATATATTCAGAATAAAAGTTACTGAGCCGATGCCATTTGTAGTGCATGTCAGGCTTTTTGAGCAGATGACCGGTACAGAACCTTCAAACCCGGGTCATGAATTGCACAAAACAGGAGCATTAGCAGCGATGTTATGTTATTAGGTTTTTTTCTCTGTGACAGAACTTCGTACACCGAAAAAAATCCTTGTTGAAAAAAACCTAATGACGTGTCAACGATGAATATTTCGGATCGCCTGTATTCTACTTAATGCCGGCGGATGTGAATAGTTCAGGAACACATAAAAAGGGTGAGGGGTAAGGTTGCTCAGGTTATCCTTCGAAAGTTTTTTGAGCACATTCACCATCTCTTCTTTCTCCCGGATGGTTCTCGCGGCAAATCTATCTGCCTCGTATTCGTGTTTACGGCTCAGAATTTGCATCCCGATACCCAGAATGGTTTCAACAGGTGAGTACAGCAACCCGAAAAAAAGGAGCCCTGCATAGATGCTCATTTCTTCCATAAAAAAGGCCTCAAATAGCGCCGGCACCTGTAAAAAAACGGATAGCAGGCCAAACATTACCCCGGTATGAAGAATACTGATGGTCATGTTTTTTAAAATATGCTTTTTCTTGTAATGGCCGATTTCATGAGCCAGTACCGCAACCAGTTCATCTGTGGTATGTTTTTCAATAAGCGTATCAAACAATGCAATTCGCTTGTTTTTTCCAAACCCAGTAAAAAAGGCATTCGATTTGGACGACCGTTTGGAACCGTCCATCACATAAATGCCCTTCAGGGGAAATTTCACATTTTCGGCATAAGCCTCTATTGCACTGCGGAGTTCGCCATCCTCCAGCGGTTCAAACTTATTGAACAGCGGCATAATCCATGTGGGGGCAACATATTGCATCAACATCGAGAATACCGTCACAGCCAGCCATGCGTAAAGCCATGCCCAGCTTCCTCCATACTCAAAAAAGGCAATGATACCTGCCAGAAGTGGTGCTCCAATCAATAACGAAAGCAACAATCCTTTCAAACGATCGGTTACAAAAGTTTTGGCCGTGGTTTTGTTAAACCCAAATCTTTCTTCAATTACAAATGTAGAGTAGATACTGAACGGCAATGAAATAATGATCTTTGCAATAACCAGTGCCCCGATAAAGATGAGACCCGTGCCGACAACTCCAAAATCAAAACTTCGCGCCCACTGGTCGAGCCAGTTAAATCCGCCCGCAAACCAGAAAACTAATAGCAAAAGAAGATCAAATGTTCCGGTTATGAAACCAAATTTGGTGTTTACCCGGGTATATCGCTGTGATTTTGCATATGTCTCTTCGTCATATACTCCTTTAAATTCTTCAGGCAGTTCTTTAGTAAGAGATTTGAGGTTGAGCCGGTTGGAAATAATGCCGAGCACAAAATCAATGATAATGGCCGCCAGGATGATGATGGTAAATATGTTCATTTATGTGTGTAAGAAACCAGTGCTGCAGTGTGTGAGAAAACGTAGCAAATTTTATGATGCAGAAGATAAAGATTTAGACGCATAAGAACACTTTTCTTAAAAGCTGAGTTTGATTTAAAATAAGCCATTGAATCATGAAAGAGCAGGCTTAAGCAACCCTTCATTATGGCAGGCTCTTCATGGCTTAGTATTATGAAATCATTAATTTAGAACGAATCAGGGTTTTCACTATACCATTATATCTTTTATTTTATGACCTTGAGATGGTAAATAAAATGTGGCCCTCTCTCCGGAGTTTATATGTCTCACCGGAGATCCTGTGGAAGCGATTCCCACGATTTCGGTCAAATAATTACCGATTTTAAGGTATAATTATCCTAAACCTTCTATCTTTTTAAATAAAGGATACACACAGAGAGTTATCAAATAACTAAAAAAAAACGAATCATGAATAATACAGTACCCACAAAAAACAAAGAACTAATCAAGTGGGTTCAGGAAACTGCTGAACTCGCTAAACCGGAAGAAGTCGTATGGTGCGACGGATCCCAAGAAGAATATGACCGGCTTTGCCAGGAAATGGTAGATGCAGGAACATTTATCCGTTTAAACTCTGAAAAGCGGCCTAACAGCTTTGCCGCATTTTCTGATCCTTCTGATGTAGCACGTGTAGAAGATCGCACCTATATCAACAGTTTACGAAAAAGCGATGCGGGTCCAACCAACAACTGGGAAGATCCAAAAGTAATGAAGAAAAAGCTCAGAAAGCTTTTTGATGGCTGCATGAAAGGCCGCACCATGTATGTTATTCCATTCAGCATGGGCCCGCTTGGCTCGCCTATATCCAAAATCGGAATTGAAATCACTGATTCAGCTTATGTTGTTGTAAATATGAGAATTATGACCAGGATGGGTCAATCCGTACTCGATGTTCTCGGAAAGGGTGAGTTCATAAAATGTCTGCATACACTGGGAGCTCCGCTTGAGCCGGGACAGGAAGATGTTTCATGGCCATGCAACCCCGATACCAAGTATATCTGCCACTTTCCTGAAGAAAGATCCATAATCTCATACGGATCGGGTTATGGTGGAAACGCCCTGCTTGGCAAGAAATGTCTTGCCCTGCGTATTGCATCAACCATGGCAAGGGATGAAGGATGGCTTGCCGAGCACATGCTTATTCTTGGTGTTGAATCACCCAAGAAGGAAAAAACGTATGTTGCCGCTGCTTTCCCCAGTGCCTGTGGAAAAACCAATTTTGCAATGATGATTCCACCTAAAGGAATCGATGGCTGGACAATTACTACCGTTGGAGACGACATTGCCTGGATTAAGAAAGATGAAAAGGGGCAGTTAAACGCCATTAACCCTGAATCAGGCTATTTTGGAGTTGCACCGGGAACCAATTATGACACCAATCCAAACGCAATGGTAAGTATCGAGAAAGATACCATCTTCACAAACGTGGGAGTTACCCCCGATGGAGATGTTTGGTGGGAAGATATTGGCCATGAGTGCCCGGAAGGCACCATCAACTGGAAACGCAAAGTTCACGATCCCGCGACCGGTGACAAAGTTGCTCACCCGAATGCACGATTTACCGCGCCGGCTGCCAACTGCCCGTCAATTGACGAGAAATGGGAAGACCCTGCCGGTGTGCCAATCAAAGCATTTATTTTCGGCGGACGCAGAAGTACTACCGTACCTTTGGTTTACCAGACCTTTAACTGGAACTTCGGTGTATATGCCGCTGCCACAATGGGTTCTGAAATGACGGCTGCCGCTTTTGGTGATCTTGGCGCTGTACGCCGCGATCCATTCGCGATGCTCCCTTTCTCCGGCTATCATATGGCCGACTATTTCAACCACTGGCTGCAGCTTGGACGTATCCTTCCGAATGCACCGAGAATCTTCTCAGTAAACTGGTTCCGAAAAGATGAAGACGGAAAATTCATCTGGCCGGGATTCGGACAGAACATGCGTGTACTGAAATGGGTTGTTGAACGCGTGAACGGCAAGGCATTCGCAGTTGAAAGCCCCCTGGGCTGGATGCCGCGCTATGAAGATATGGACTGGGCAGGAATGGATAACTTCAAGCGTGAAGACTTCCAGAAACTGATGTCGGTTGACCGTGAAGCATGGAAGAAAGAAGTACTTAGCCACGAAGAACTCTTCAGTAAGCTGTATGACAAACTGCCGAAAGAGTTTCTCTTCATGCGTGAGTTATTGCACTCAAGCCTTTGGAGATCACCCGAACATTGGGAACTGGCTCCTGAAAGGCCTGCTGTTTAATTAATCTTACACCTCATCTTTGAAACCCCGGCATAAAAATGCATGCCGGGGTTTTTTTATATATCCACGCTTTCGTCTGTCATTTCTTAAGTCCATACCCTAAACCGAATACACCGATTTCAACACCCTTTACAATCCTGGTGCATTTATCTTTCTCGGATAATTGGATAACCTTTCTGTATTCAAACTTTCAATCAGAACAGTGAGGTCTTTTTTCTGAACTATAATTTCAGTAAACCGTTATTAAGTCGGCTGGAATGCATAATGGTTGCTTGCCAATCAATATCACCGTGTATTTACGTTAGCAACCTTTTTCTTCACTGAATCCTTTTCTGGTGAGTTGAATTTTCCGGTTCGATATTGCAGGTACCACGGGATAACCGTATTCGTAAAACGGCATACCGAGTTCCCGGGGAGATTTCCCGACAAATTCAGTAGATCTGCCGCGTAGAGTCAGCAGGCCGTTTGCTGAAATTTCTGCTACCGCCCATAGCGGCTCGCGGTAATATGCCATCCGCCTCAAATGTGGATATTCTTTAATGAGATCGTCGCTAAAAACTGATACGTCAACATACTTGTCGCCCTGCCAATGATATGACATACTATTAATCTGTAGATAATGAATACCATTGATCACATTGTGATAATCTTTGTGATGATGCCCCGTAAACACAATCTGTACCTTTCTGAAACCTGCATTAATATTTGCATCTTCAAAAGCCAACCGGATTCGCTGAGCATTTTCTATCCCCTCATTGTTATCAAGGCCCTGATGACAGAAAATGATTGTTGGAAAAACTGTTGATGCCAGATCTTTTTCGAGCCACGCCAGTTGCTGATCGGAAATATAGCGTTCGTACCTCAAAGGAATTTCCCTGGCAGGGTTCGTTTCATTTCCATTTAAAATGATAAAGTGATACCCCTTCATGTCGAATGAGTAGTATTTCCCGTTTAACTGCCAAAATTTGAGTACATCATCCTGGGTAAACCCCCCTTCGGGATCATGATTGCCGATTACGTGATAAGAAGGCCCGGGAAATTTATTCCAGACATCCATAATAGTTTGATTTCCCGGATCGGGAAAACAAAAATCGCCTAACTGAATAATGAAATCGGGATTAAATTCAACCATATCCCCGATGAATGCAGCCAGTCTTTCTTTCGAATCAAAAATCAGGTCATGGTGCAAATCGGCACACAACCCAATGCTAAGCGGTGAATAATTTTCTTTTTCCGATGGCGCAAACCCGGATATGACCGTTCCCGCCGCCAAAGTGCCAAGTGCAGTTTGTTTTATAAATTCTGACCGCTTCATATCAATAATCTATATATAGTTTAATGTTGAACATATATGTATTATATTATCTGCGATTAAGTTAGAAATTATGACTTAACAAATACAGGAAATTCACCAAATTACGTCTTTTTCGGGTCCGCAGATGGAGAACTACGGTTTTTAAACCATCCGGGCCCTGCCGCATGGCGCAAGCGCAATACAGTCGATTTGACTGTGACATACCTGCAAGAATCATGATATAATTAATATTCTATAAATCGAAAAAGGGTTATAGTGACAATAATCTTTAAATTACCATTGACTTGAAATTTGTGAACCAACAATAAAAACAGCAGGCAGTCCTAATGGTATACCCATGACTCAGTCTGCGAAACGATCATTATGTTCAGAGCTGATATAGACAATCCCTTTAAAGGCCCGCACCAGCAATCCTTACCTGTTACCGCCGGATTGCCTCCAAATCAGGCTAAAGCCGCGATGGTGATGATTCACGGCCGCGGTGCTACAGCGGAGAGTATTCTTACGCTGGCCAATGAATTTGAAAATGCAGAAGAGTTTCATTTTGCCGCACCGCAGGCGAGTCAATTTACTTGGTATCCCTATTCGTTCCTGGCACCAACGGATAAAAATGAACCGGGGCTCTCTTCTGGCTTGCAGGCAATTTTTGATGTTATCACTCACCTTGAAAAATCCGGTATAAAAAAAGAAAAGATTATCCTTCTGGGTTTTTCACAGGGTGCCTGTCTTGCTTCGGAATATGTGGCGCGTCATCCGGCCAATTATGGCGGACTTATCGCCCTGAGCGGCGGTCTAATTGGCGATGCTGTGGCTGCTGATAATTATTCCGGTTCACTTGATGGTATGCCGTACTTTGTGGGCTGTTCCGACATCGACCCGCACATTCCGGTGGAAAGGGTTCATGAAAGTGCATCCGTTTTTGAAATGCTCGGAGCCAGCGTCAAAAAAAATATATATCCGGGAATGGGGCATACCGTTAATGAGGATGAATTGATTCATGTTAATAAAATTATTGAAAAAATAAATCGCTCCTAAAGGAATATTTAAACTCAACTTTACTAACTATTTAACATCAATTTATTATAATATCCGATGGATATCGTTTGGGTAGGTTTGGCATTTATTTTCGGAGTATTAGTGAACAGGTTGTACATACCTCCATTGGTAGGTTATCTGCTCGCCGGCTTAGGACTTGCCATTTACGGGTATGAACCTGGCAATCTGCTGCCCGAAATTTCACACCTGGGTGTAATTTTTCTGCTATTTACTGTAGGCCTTCATATCCGCCTAAAAAATATCCTTAGAGCAGAAGTAATTGGGGTAGCGCTCTTACATCTCTTAATATCCGCAATAATATTTATCCCTGTAAGCCTCTTTTTTGGTTTCGCTTTGCATGAAGCGATTATTATAAGCATCACACTTGGATTTTCAAGCACCGTTCTGGCAGCCAAAAATCTTGA
>SKKO01000192.1 GCA_007123715.1 Balneolaceae bacterium
AAATATGTCAAAAAAGTAAAACCAAAAAAATGATAAGAACCAGTCAATCCCAATGAGAAGTGAATAACTAAACATAATTCCTCTGTATTTAATACATTGAAGGAATACACTCAGTAAAATTCGTCAATTATGATCTATGCAAGAATTCTTCTTTATCTCTCTCTGGCAGCATCTTTTGTTTTTCTGATATCGGGATATGGTTATCAATGGAATTTCTGGTCACTCGGGATGGGATTTACTTTACTGCGATACGGGGCGTATGCTTCAATCGGCCTGGCAGCCATCAGCCTGCTTTCTATCTGGTTTTTGAGAAAATCCCGGGCGCGGGCAATTGCCTATGCGGTAGTCTCCCTGATATTTACAGGAATTGTATCAGTTACCGCACTTTATTGGCAACAACAGGCAGGATCGGTTCCGCCTATTCATGATATTACTACCGATATGAATACACCTCCTGAATTTTTTGCCTTGGTGCGACTGCGGGCTGACGCTCCGAATCCTCCTGAATATGCAGGTGCAGAAACCGCTCAGTTACAACGGGAATATTATCCGAATGTAGAGCCGCTGATTCTCGAAACAGATCTTCAGGAAGCGATGGATGCTGCAGTGATGCTGATAGTGCGGCGCGGATGGGAAATTGTATCGGTGAACAGAAAAGACGGTCGCATCGAAGCTACGGAAAAACTACCCTGGTTTGGATTTAAAGATGATGTAGTTCTTCGATTTACGGATCTTGAAGAGGGCGGTACGCGAGTGGATATGCGATCCAAATCAAGGGTGGGGCGCGGCGATGTCGGTGTAAATGCCTCAAGAATCGAACGATTTTTACGTGATCTTGAGATGAGAACTTAGAAACGGGTGGATGAGTATGGTGGAAAAAGAGTAAACCTGCCAAAACCCTCCGGATCGCTACGCGGTATGCGATTTTCGATCTTAAATACTTCGAATAACTGCAATCGGATATCGCAAATCGGATATCAAATTACTCTGAATTCGATCACTGTTACCAAATTTTTTACAGGTTGAATGGGTTGCCATTACCAAATAGGTAGCTCCTACGGAGCTTTGGGGGGATATATATCCTTTGTTTCTATAAACAGGGAGCTCCTCCGGAGCCTTGTGGCATGAACATATAACACACAAATTGAAAGCATGCAGGAGAAATTTTGGGCTAATTAATGAAAAACAGTTTGAATATCAAATTGGCGCAGCCATGCCACACATCAAAACAAGCCAAGCTGTGTGTCTTTTTTATCAGCAGGCCAAACAGGCATAGGGCTTAGTTCAATCAGATTACATAGTTCGTGGTGAAAGTACCTTGCCAGTTTAGGTGCATGAAGTGTATCCGGAGAGTGGATGAATATGTAGGGATGTTTTCCTTCACGGATCCAGTTTGCCGTAATAATGGCCCACTCTTTCAGATAAGCTTCATTATTCAGTACATCGTTGGCACCCACAAACCGAACAAATGGATTTGCACCGGTTGAATCAAATCGTACAGGTGTTTGTGGTTTTCGTTCCTGCGCTTTTTTAATTGAAGGATCTTCGCTTTTTAGTGAATGAAGGCGGCGCGTATCGAATACCACTCTGTTAATGCCAAAATTTCGCAATAAATCATTCAGATGTCTTTCCTGCTTTCCCTTGTCAAAAAAATCGGGATGACGAACTTCCACCGCAAAACTGTAATGTGCAGGGAGTATTTTGATCAGGCTTTCCAGCTTATCCATCTCATGGAATGAAAATTTCGAACTCAGCTGGATATGAAAAGGTCCCAATTTGGTTCGGATTGAGTTGAAAGGATCCAAAAAGGAGAGGACTTCATCCGTAACATTTTTCAGGCGTTTATAGTGTGTGATGCTTTGCGGGAACTTGAAACAGAATTTAAAATCGGAAGGTACCATTTCGCCCCAACGTTCGATGGTTTCGGAATTGGGTACCCTGTAAAAAGTTGTGTTTCCTTCTACTGAATTAAAAACAGAGGCATACTGAGTGAGAAAAAACTCTTGTTTCGCATCATTACTGAAAAAATTGCCCACCCATTCCTTATATCCCCACTGTGTAAGTCCGATATGGTATTTTTTGATGTACATAGCAGCTTACCGGAGGATATCAGTTCAGGTAAGGTTTCATTTTTCGTGTTTGTTAATCCATTCTGAGCTTATTCCATGATCGGTATAAAAGCAATGCGCTTATAATTGCCATGGCGATAAAAATTGATGCCTGAACTAAATCATTGTAAAGTAAATTACCAATTGCGAAAAGAGTACTGTAAATAGATACAGATCCCAGCATCATACATAATATACCTGTTGGCACGTCCCATTTAAGGTCGGCTTCTTTTTTCAGTATAATACCTTCGGCGTGTGCACGATCAACAACTTTTTTCCAGCCTGGTCCGCCCGGCCTTATTTTTCGGTAAAAATCCCGAAGTGTACCCTCATCAATGGGCAGGGTGAGGAAGGTAACAATGATCCAGGTGCTGGATGTCAGAAATACTACTCCCACAAATTTGATAATGTTCCAGTAAGCGGTACTCATTGATAAATTAAAAACGGTTACAATTCCCTCAGGGTCCACAGTTAGCGCAAAATTCTCAATCAATATAAATGTGAGGGAATATACACCGGCACCTATCATCGCGGCCATTTCCGAGTACGCATTAATTCGCCACCAGAACCATCGGAGTATATATATGAGGCCGGTTCCGGCGCCGATCATAAGCAGATACTGAAATGCCTGGAGAGCATTTTGGAGTACAAGTGCAAGCAGTACAGAAACAAACATCAGGCTAATGGTACTGATTCTGCCAAATCGAACTTTTTGTTTTTCTGTGGCGTCTGGTTTCCAGAATCGCCCATAGAAATCGTTCACCAGGTAAGAAGAGCCCCAGTTTAACTGCGAGGCAGTTGTTGACATATATGCGGCGATCAGTGAGGCTACCACAAGCCCGAGCAAGCCTGGCGGCAGAAATTCGCGCAACATTGCCGGATAGGCAAAGTCGTTTTGAATGTACTGTGTTGATACATCCGGAAACCTGTCAACCATCGACTGTATGTCGGGAAAAATGATCAGTGAACCGAGGCCCACAATGATCCATGGCCATGGACGCAGCGCATAATGGAAAAAATTAAAGAGCAGGGTTGCACCAACGGCATCAGTTTCACTTTTGGCAGATAGCATTCGCTGGGCGACGTAACCTCCTCCTCCGGGTTCAGCTCCGGGATACCATGCTGCCCACCATTGTACTGCCAGCGGGATCAGGAAAATGCTGAGAAAGATCTCCGGCTGTGACATGCTGGGTACAAGGCTAAGTTTATCAGCAACATTCGGGTGAGAGAATAAGTTGGCGAGGCCGTCAATCTGAGGTGCGTTCACCACATACACGGCGGCAACAATGGCTCCGAACATGGCAAAACTAAACTGAAAGAGATCGGTCCATAATATGGATTTGAGTCCGCCAAGCCCGCTGTAAAATACCACGATAACCGCTGCAATGGAAAGGGCAACGGCAGGGGATAAACCCAGCATTACCCCGGCAATTTTGATGAATGCGAGCGAAACACTTGCGATAACCATCACATTAAAGAAAAAACCGAGATAAATGGCCCTGAAACCCCTTAAAAATGCAGCCATTTTACCACTGTACCTGATTTCATAAAACTCAAGATCGGTCATTACTTTTGACCGATTCCAAAGCTTGGCATACACAAAAACGGTGAGCATCCCGGTTAGCAGAAATGCCCACCATAACCAGTTACTGGCAACTCCTCCGGTGCGAACCATATCGGTTACGAGGTTGGGTGTGTCGGCCGAAAATGTAGTTGCCACCATCGATACACCGAGAAGCCACCAGGGCATATTGCGTCCCGAAAGAAAAAAGTTGGCTGTATTGTTACCTGCCTGCCTGGAGGCAGCGAAGCCGATAGACAGAAGAATCACAAAAAATATTGCAACTATAAACCAATCAATAGCCTGTAATACCATAATTGAAGCCTTTTAAATGTTCTTCACGATTTCTGTGATAAATTAAATTTTCCATTTATTCAGTCGCAGAAGCTGGTTTAAGCGAATGAATTCAGGTTTTAAACGAGTTGGCAATATCCTGTTATCATTTCTAAAAAACAATGATCATGAAATGAATTTTAAGGGGCGTTGAAATAAGAAGGTAAGCGAAGTGAACAGTGGCTTTTTTATGCCACCCATCACAATTTGCAAGGAATTTTAATCAACCTAGCGAAACATCCAGTATCATCATTACGCAGAAGCCGAGAATAGTGCCCATTGTTGCAATGTCGGTATTGCCTGCGCGCTGGGATGTGGGGATGAGTTCTTCCACTACAACAAATATCATGGCACCGGCAGCAAATCCCAGTGCGTAAGGCAGCAGTGGCTGTATAAACATTACTGCGAGGGCGCCAAGAACGGCCGAGGGCGGGTTTACGATTCCGGATAGCTGACCATAGTTAAAACTCAGCCACCGGGAAACACCTTCACCCCTTAGCGGCATGGATACAGCCATCCCTTCCGGGAAATTCTGAATACTGATTCCGATTGCAAGAACAATCGCGCCCATTACCGTTGCCGTACCGGTTGGGTCAATGCCGGAGGCTGCAGCTCCGAAAAGTACACCCACTGCGAGACCTTCGGGGATATTGTGGAGGGTAATGGCCATTACAAGCAGGGTTGCCCTGCGCCAGGTGGTTTCTACCCCTTCGGCTTTTTCGCGGGGCAGATCAAGATGCAAGTGCGGGACATAGGCATCAGCTATCCTGATGCACAGAGCTCCCATGATGAAGCCAACTGTTGCAGGCATCCATTCAATCAATCCGAGCGATGCAGCCATTTCCATGGATGGTTCAATTAAAGACCATATGGTTGCAGCAATCATCACGCCGGCAGCAAAGCCAAGAGAAGCATCCAGGAACCTTCTGCTCACTTGTTTATTCAAAAAAACAATGGCAGCTCCAATGGCGGTTGTAATCCAGCATAATGTGCCGGCAATAAATGCCTGAGTGACTGGCCCTAAGCCAAAAAACCAGTTTGACAGCGAAAATTCAAACATAGGTCATAAGTTTGAAGTAATATATTTTGATATTATTGAACTTAATATAGTTATCACGCAGAAAATTAGCCTTGTATAAATATTTCTTTAGCAGATTTTAATATACTAAAAGGAATTTGAAAAATGAAGAAAAGGTTCCGCATTTCAGATGTCACAACAGATAAAAAAGTGTATCTTTTTCATCCGTTAAACATGCAACGTTTTTTCCGGGGATTTCATGATTTTTACGAACACTTAAGCCCGGTTTAGTGTTATGTTGCCGAACAAAAAAATTCAATTGTTGATTTATGCAGATTCAATTTGAAACCGAAAAATTTGTTAATCGTCATATAGGGCCGGATGAAGATCAGATCAGAGAGATGCTGGAAGTTTGCGGGTCTGAAAGTATGCAGCAGTTATTGTCAGAAACCATCCCCTTAAAAATCAGGCTGCAATCGGAATTGCAGTTGCCTGTAGAATTAAGTGAGGAAGAATATCTTCAGCATATTAAAGCAATAGCATGTCAAAATAAGGTGTATCGTTCGTTTATCGGGATGGGATACTATGACACCATAACCCCAAACGTGATTTTGCGCAATGTACTTGAAAATCCCGGATGGTATACGGCATATACCCCCTATCAGGCCGAGATTGCACAGGGAAGGCTTGAGGCGTTGATTAATTTCCAGACGATGGTTAGCGATCTTACGGGAATGGAGATTGCCAATGCATCGCTGCTCGACGAAGGTACTGCAGCAGCCGAAGCCATCACAATGCTGCATGGGCAGCGAAAAGGGGAAAAAAGGAAATCGGCCAATACGTTTTTTATTTCTGAAAATTGCCATCCGCAAACTATTTCTGTTATCAGGAGCCGGACAGAGCCTCTCGATATTCGTCTTGAGATTGGAAATCCGGACGATACAGATGTTACCAATCCGGACTATTTTGGTATTCTTTTGCAGTATCCGGATACTTACGGTTATGTGAAAGATATTACTTCCGTAATAGAAGCAGCCGGGAAAAATGGACTTTTTACAGTTGTTGTGGCTGATTTATTGAGCCTCACCATACTGAAATCACCCGGTGAAATGGGAGCGGATGTTGTGGTTGGAACAACGCAGCGGTTCGGTGTTCCGATGGGGTATGGTGGCCCTCATGCCGCTTATTTTGCTACAAAAGATGAATTTAAGCGTCAGATTCCGGGCCGTATCATCGGTGCCACAAAAGATACCGAGGGCAATCCTGCATTCCGGATGGCCCTTCAAACACGTGAACAGCATATCCGCCGGGAAAAGGCCACATCGAATATTTGTACTGCACAAGTGTTGCTCGCGGTAATATCCGGGTTTTATGCAGTTTATCATGGTCCTGCAGGGCTGCGAAATATTGCGCTGCGTATTCACGGATTGGCTAAACTGGCTGCCGCAGGGCTTAGGGAGCTCGGCCTGAATATTTCGGCTGTACCGTTTTTTGATACAATACACATAATGGATTTAAACAGAGAACAATTGGCATCCATCCGGGAGGAGGCCCTAAAAAACCGGATGAATTTCAGATATTTTGATGATGGTGTCGGCCTCTCATTTGATGAAACCAAATCGCTGAAAGATGTAGACGATGTGGTTAAAATAATAGCGGCTGCCCTTAATACCTCTTCTTCATTTGATGTAAATAAATCTTCTGAAGCCATTACGGCCGATTTACCGGCTGAGCTTGCGCGGAAAACAGACTATCTTGGCCACCCGGTTTTTAACCGTTTTCATTCCGAGCACGAAATGCTCCGCTATTTGAAAACCCTTGAAAACCGCGATCTTGATCTAACCCACTCCATGATTTCTCTGGGATCGTGTACGATGAAACTGAACGCAACAGCCGAAATGATGCCGCTCACCTGGGCTGAATTTGGAAAAATTCATCCGTTTGTCCCGGAAGATCAGGCCAAAGGCTATCATAAAATTTTTGAGGATCTGGATCGCTGGCTTTCTGAAATCACAGGATTCGCCAAAATTTCTCTGCAGCCAAATTCCGGTGCCCAGGGAGAATATGCCGGGCTGATGGCGATCCGCGGGTATCATCATGCAAATAATAATAAACACAGAAATGTAACGATTGTCCCTTCATCGGCTCACGGAACAAATCCCGCAAGTGCAGTGATGGCCGGTATGGAAGTGGTGGTTACCAAATGTGATGAGCGTGGAAATATTGATTTGGATGACCTTCGCGAAAAAGCAGAAAAGTACAGCGACACCCTGGCTGCCCTTATGGTAACCTATCCGTCCACTCACGGTGTTTTTGAAGAAGATATTCGGGAAATATGTGCCCTGATACATAAACACGGAGGCCTCGTCTATATGGATGGAGCAAATATGAATGCCCAGATCGGGTGGACATCACCTGCGGAAATCGGGGCAGACGTTTGTCATCTAAACCTTCACAAAACATTCTGTATTCCGCATGGCGGCGGCGGACCCGGTATGGGTCCGATTGGGGTAGTTGAAAAATTGGTACCGTTTTTACCCGGTCACGACATTATCAAAACCGGCGGCGACAAAGCTATACCTTCCATTGCTTCAGCGCCGTGGGGTAGTGCAAGTATTTTAACTATATCACATGCTTACATCAGAATGATGGGTGCAGACGGCCTTAAAAAAGCTACGGAAGTTGCAATTTTAAATGCCAACTATTTAAAAGACCGCCTCAAAGACCATTATCCCATTTTATATACTGGCAGGGGGGGGCGAACAGCTCATGAGTTTATTGTGGATTTACGCGGTTTCAGACAAACCGCGGATATCGAAGCAGCCGATGTTGCCAAACGGCTGATGGATTATGGATTCCATGCTCCCACAATGAGTTTTCCGGTTCCAGGTACATTGATGATTGAACCCACAGAAAGCGAGTCAAAAGAAGAACTAGACCGCTTTTGTGATGCCATGATCGGAATCAGAAATGAGATCAGGGAAATTGAAAACGGCGAAGCTGATAAAGAGAATAATGTGCTGAAAAATGCACCTCATACGGTGCGTGTGGTGCTGACTGATGATTGGTCTCGCCCATACAGCAGGGAGAAGGCAGCATTCCCTTTGCCGCATTTGCGATTTTATAAATTCTGGCCGGCAGTTAGCCGTGTTGACGATGCGTATGGTGACAGGAATCTGGTTTGCAGCTGCCTGCCCATTGAAGCCTATTCACAAGGCCAGGAGCCGGTTGCAATACAGCCAATTTACCAGTGACGTGTGAATCGTAAAGATCGCTGAGTACAAAAGCTGTAACGTACTAACTTTTAGAGTTTGTTTAAAACCCGGTGTATTTAGCGGTATTGGTCTTCAGGATTCAGGGCTGATAATTCAGTAATCAGGGAAGCAATTTTCATTGTAACAACTTTGAAGATTTCTTCACCCTTCTGCGGGGTCGAAAATTTTGGATTGCCAATACCGGTATCTTCAGTTACCTCCGACCACCTTCGTTCGGCCCATGCCCATCCTTCACGAATTCCGGTTACAACTGATTTCTTTTCAAAACCTTCGCCTGCTTCTGAAAGAGGTAACAGAATATCAGGCTTAAGGTACATCATCAGGCTGGTTTCCATTTCATCAGCGTGGTCGCCTTCTTCCCTGAAGCTGATTTCCCGCTTAGCAAGTCCGAACCAATCGCAAAGAGAGAGAAACATACCGGGGAATTCCAGGCCGAGTTCCCTCAGCAATGGTTTGAAGTTATTGCCGCCATGACCGTTCAACACCAGCAGTTTGCGAATTCCCTGCCGGTTCAGAACTGTGATAAGATCCCTGAGAATGATAAGCTGGGTACTGGGATTGATGTTCATGTCCAGAAGAATATCTGCCTGACCGGTATTCACACCGTAGGGTATGCCAGGCAGAACAACAACTTTAGCGCCATTATTCCAGGCCAGCCTTCCGGCTTCTTCTGCAATAGCTTCAACCTGATAATTGTCAGTTGCATAAGGCAAATGATAATTATGCGCTTCGGTAGCTCCCCAGGGTAAGACAGCTATTTCAAAGGGTTCATTTTTAACTGCCTTCCAATTGGTGTCGGCAAGAAGATAAGGTTTCATAACACTGTTTTTTTTGATTCATTAATGATGTATGATGGAAAATGAAGGGGATAAAAAGAATTCATTGTGAAGCCTGATTCGTTCATGCCCAACCGGGAAGGGAGATCTTATTGATATCATCTTCTGAAAATAAATAGTCAATTCTTCCGTTTTTCCGAACCTGATCCAACAGTTTCATTCCATCATCAAGTTCAATATCCCGTACCGTAAAAGATTTACCCTGATCTCCGGATGCGACGTACATCTGAATGGAGCAGAGATTTCTCCACTTCTGGAATGGGCTTTGAATGATTGTGGCATCCTGAACGCGTTTCTTTTTGATATAGGCAGTTGATTTCGAAAGCCGCCTGCTCCGCATCAGAAAGATATCGCCGCCCCATCCAACTGCTGCTTCCCGGTACTTAAGCCAGCCCCAGAAGATGGATGCTGCAGGCAGAACCCAGATAAATATATTAAAATTAAGAAACCAGTACAGAGCTGCGGTAACAACGGATACAGGAAGCGCAGAGCGGATTAAATAACGCCGTAACGAGCGCGAAGGCGGTTTGATTCCGTTCAGTTCCTTTTCATAGTCTGGCAATACCTCATTTAATAAGGGAAGAATATTTTTTTGTTTGATTAGAGGGAAAAGTACGATCGATCCAGTACCCTTGTCATCCCCATAACCGGCGCTTTCAAGATGAAGTGAAGCGTAGCCCAGCGGCTGACGTATAATCCCCTCTGTAACATGAATAGCCTGAATTCGATTAAAAGGTACAGTGATTCGTTTTTTTTCGAAGATACCTCTTGAAACCACTAATTCTTTCTTTTTTACCTCAAGCTGGAAATTACCATAGGTTAACAGTGTACTGAAAAAAGACATAAACCATGCAAACAGTACAAATATTACAATAATTGTAATGATCATGATGGTATCGGTTTGGGATGGGAGCAGACTGAAGAGATATTCAAAATATTCCGATTCACTGATCAAAGGTTCAAGCTGGGAGAAAATGGTTGCGATAATGGAGAGTGCAATACCGAAACTGCCGGAGGTTGAAGCCGCAATGAGTAATTCCTTATATGGAACTTTGATTGTAATTGAATCTTCTGCAGGTACGGTATCACTGTCAAACGAAAGGCCAATTCCGGATGCTGATTCGGCATCCTCCCTTAAAATCCAGTTGATTTCCTTAGCTTTTTCGCGGGTTATGGCCTCCAGTGCAGCCTGCCGGGAACTGGATCCCGCCGTCTGGATATCGAGCCTTACCAGCCCGAACATTCGCTGTATGATTCCCGATGTTACATCAAT
The DNA here is from genome assembly GCA_007123715.1 of Balneolaceae bacterium. Taxonomy (GTDB): domain Bacteria; phylum Bacteroidota; class Rhodothermia; order Balneolales; family Balneolaceae; genus Rhodohalobacter. Next base: position 10,405 of record SKKO01000192.1, read on the forward strand.
TACCTGAATACGGTCTTTTGTGAGATAGATATTTTTTCGTACAAATACTCCGCTTTTAATGTGCAGAATTCCGTCTTCAACTTTGTAAAGAAAACGCCACCAGTTTAAAATTCCCATTATCAGCAGAAATCCAAAACCACCTGCAATCCACCAAAGAAACGGAAAGTTTTCACTTTGAGCCCCCACGAACAGAAACACGAGAATGGTAATAAAATTTCCCCTGATAAGGGTGAATGCCCTGCTAACTGCCGCAACGGGATGTTGTCTCTCAAAATCAGACATCGTCTTCAGCGAGGCGTGCAAAGGTTGAGATTTGGCGGCGTACCCTGTCTGCGATTACAGCGTCTAATGCAGGAATTTCATGGGTTGTGGCTGCTGTGGAAATGGTTACGGAAGACAATCCATACCATCTTAACAGGGGACCTTGCCTGGTGTCAACGTGCTGAACACGGCTCAACGGTATCAGGGTACGGCTTTTAATGAAAACCCCCCTTTTTAGATCAATCTCTTTTTCATCCACGGCGTAGCGCCAGTTTTTCCATGTTAAATAAGGCATCCATACGATTGAAAGAATCCAAATGAGAAGGAAAAGGGTTGTCAGTGATACGACCATCCAGAAATGGTGACCCTCCAGCCCGAAAAAGAGTGCATAGCCAGCCGGAATTATAAAATAAAATAAGTTACCAATGGAATTTCCCCATTGCCAGACCCTAATGGCTCGTGGGGTAATTTTATGAAAAAGGGATTCTGTCATAATACTTTTATTGAACTATCAAAGGTACGTTAACATTCAAAGAGAGAAAACAGAAACTTCTCAACAGACAGGAAGAATAGGCCAGTATGAAAATAAAAAGCCATCGGGAAAACGGTTTCCGGGTCTGTGAATCCGTTTTTTTTCTATTAGCTGAGTTCGATTTAAAATTGTGAAAAAAGATGCTCCCCTCCTTGATAAGGAGGGGTTGGGGGTGGTTACAGTACTTTGTATAGGTCTAATAAAACGAAGATATTGGATGTTTACCTCTTTTCAGCCACCCCTGAATCGCTTGACGGGTAAAAAGAGGTGTCCCTACTTTGTAAAGGGGGCTTTTGAAACACGTGAATGACGATTTATAATCGAGTTCAGGTCTTTCAGTATGAATTTGCAGATCACTCAAGTTGTATTTGTTCCAATTCTCTCATTTCCTGCTGGAACAGAATTCTTTGATCCTGGAGTAAATCCGGTATTCCGCGTCGCGGATCGGCAAGTCTTTCCTCAAGGGTAGGTACAAGAGTGGCTTTAATGAGAACAACAAGCTCCTGAACAACATTTTCGGAGGATTCATAACCGAACAGATAACGCAAACCGAAGAACCACCCCGGCAGGTCTTTCAGGATAGGAATTCCCCTGCGTGTGCGTACAACTTCAGTTTCATATAAACCTGCGATCACCGTACTCTCACCACTAAGCAGCAGAAGGTCGGTTTGCGCTTCCTGCTTGTTTACAATGGTGCTGATGGGATCTGGTTGGGCGGTACTTCTTTCAGCACTAACACGCATATAGATAAATGGTTCACCTTCATGGTAAAAGACTCGAGGCTCAACACGGAGAATGGTTCCGGTATTGAAAAAACGGTCGGTTATATTACCTGCAAAATCCCGCTGTTTGATGGAGAAGTCCTGTCCAACCTGGATTCTGCCCTCTTCTCCGTCCATAACTTTAATGGTAGGAGAAGACAGAATCTCACCTTTGTCGCTCGTTTCAAATGCACTGAATAATGCATTAATATCCCAGCCCGAGTTGAAAATGTCGGTCCAGTTTACTTCTGCCTGAAAAACATCCAGACTAACGCTGGCTGCTGAGATATTTTGTATACGAACCCTGTCGTTATAAAGGCTGGTCCAGTCTATCCCGAGTTGGCGGATCAGTCGCCGGTCTCCCTGGAAAAATGTTGCGGATATTTCAATTTCCCTGGTACCAAAATTTACAATTACATCTTCAATGCCTCTCCTTTGGCGTTCTTCCTCTACCATTTCTATTTGATCTTCAGGTACATCAAATATTTCGTAGTAGCGGTTTAACTCGTTAACAACCATGTTATTTGCTGCAGTAATTCGAAACAGAGCGTCTTCCCAGTGCATTTGGGGGATATCAATACCAAGAGGCCCGCTAAAAGTGGCACGGTTTATGAAAATCTTGTTCCTAAATTGAACAGAAAGCTCCTCTATGATATCAAGGGCATTGGCAAAACTGATATCTCTTGACAAAATGATCAGTTCTTCGGGGTTAACAAAATCCCTTTCCGGAAGCCTGTCTTGTGAGAACGCAATTGAAGCTGATGCTAAAAGAAAGATTATTGAAAGAAAGACTGTTGATTTCATTTTCGTGCCTGATCTATTGTTCTTGTGTAAGTGTCAGAACTACTCTGTCTCTGATTCCGCCGCGATTTAACTGGAATAGAGCTTCACCACGCTGCATATTTATGGATGTTAATCTTCCAAGATAAACTCTGTCTCCGATATTCAGGCTTTGTAATGTTCCGTTTTGATCAATAATATGTACTCTTGACCCGGTTAAAACGACAAGCCTGCTATTATTTACATCCGGTAAATCTTCGGTATTTGATGGTACTTCGTGGATGAGCGGATAATAAGGGTTGTGTAAAATTCTGCCAAGCGGGCCAGACGGTTCCAGGGTAGCCCGGTAGTTAGTCCACTCACCGCGGCGATAATATGCACCGAGAGCAATTTGAAAGTTCACCCTGTCAAGCCTTTCAACATCTGTGATATTATCAAGCTGAACGGTACGTACCTGAACAAGCGGCCTGCTGTACTCCAGTCTGTAAATAAAGTTGACAAGATTTTCATATCGGCCTTCCCCCTGTATATTAACGTTAACAATTCCATGATCCTGATTACGGATTGAATCGCTCAGTGAATAATTCAACTCTGTGAAAGAAATACCGCGGTTTATTTCCTGGAGGTAATCATAGAAATTGCTCGAACTGTGATCCCTGAACAGCTCTTTAGGATGATTTAAGCGCACAAAGAAGGCTTCATTATAATTTGCCTGGGCGGTTGCAAACAAGTTAGCGGTACTTTCAATTTGCCTGTATTCACGCTCCAGGTTTTCAAGCTGGTTATTCGCCACCTCAATATCCTCATTGAATTTATTTTGCACATAAAGCCATCCGCCGCCCACCATAATGGCCAATGTGAGGAGTAAAATTAATGTATTTCGAACGCTGTATTTCATATCTGCGACAACTATTTTAGCGGATTCGAATAATGAAATTATTGTTTTTGTAAGGTGGCGGTAATTCTAGGACGGCATTGAATGCATCCGTAACTGTTTGAAATTGTCCAACACCAATTCTCCAGTTGAATCGGCCATTTTCTATTTCAGCCTGCCACAGGGTAGCCTTGTAACCCTCTTCTTTCAGTTTTTGATACTCAGCTTCCGCTCTGCTGGTGTCTGGGATAGAATGCAAAACAATCGTGTATGCTCCTGTTAAAATCTCATCTTCAGGCCCCCGCAGTCCATACCGGGTTGTGGCAACTGATGCCGGTTCATTGTATGATTCTGTGATTGCAGTTGTTCGATTATCCGTTTCATTAGCTATAGCTGCTGTTTCCGGGACATCCGGTTCAGGAGCAGAATTTTCCGGCTCAACCGGTTGCTGTTCATTGCCAGTTGTACTGCTGATTGCTGATTGATCAATACCGGTGGCTAAATTTCCTGCCGGGACGCTAACCGGTTCTGGTGCAGATGTGAAATCCAGTTCTATAACGGTACCCTGTTCAAAATCAAACTCAACCCCGGGCATATCAAGCAGGAACTCTTCAATATCCTGGCGGTAGTTATTTGCTTGCATTGCAAAAATATATACAGGCTGTTCGCGAAGTTCTGTTTCGGAAACCTGCTGAATATTTGCATCAGTGAAAAGTCGTGACAGTACGGGTATCTGTTCTCTTGTTAAAGAGATTCCGGTAAGATTAATGTTTTCATCAGAAGTTCTTAGAGAGGTTAGCCATAATTGTGGAATGCGGGAAATCCCATCATTTAATGATGTCAGCACTTCCGTCCATTTTTGGCTGTACCTTGCCAGTTCAAGAAGCCTGTCGTTTTCGGCCTGGATTACCTGGTAATCTGCAATAAGGTCTTCGGTCATGGTTGCAATAGGCCGCAGTTCTTCAATTTGATTTTCAATTACTCTTGTTTGCTGCTCAAGAATCTGGAGTTCTAAGGCTTTTGAGTTATATAAATTATTAATATATATAGGTGTAAGGGCGATAAGAATCAGAATGATAATTCCATGCCAGGCAATTTTTAAAGTTCGCTGTTTTTCCCGTACGAACTCCGGAAGCAGTATAAGTTGCGAGAATTCGTTTTCATTTACACGGCTTGCGGCCCATGCGGCACCTATAGCCGAAAGATATGGCTGCAGATAAACAGGTGAGTCCAGCAGTTCATCTGCAAACTTGATGCGCTGGGGATGCAGTGTCAGATAATCGACTTCCACTTCATCAAACTGTTTCTCAAAATAGGGCTTAGCTTTTTCGCTTAATTTTGCCGAACGGGCAATTAATATCCTGTTAAGTTTGGGTAATTCACCCTTGTCAATCTCAAACAGAATTTTACTGAATATGGTATTGAGGATATCATTACTATTTTCACCTTCAGTAATAATTGGCAATATGTTTAAAATACGGCTGCCCTTCATAAACATAATTCGGGCAGATGACTCTCCCATACCGATGATACCTGTAATATCATCCGGGGCAAGGTTATAATTTGCGCGAACCAGTCCTGCCCAAATGCTTTCATCAGGAAGGCGTCTATTAATCAGTAGTTTGCCTTTGTAATAGGTTTCGGCAACTTCTATCAAATCAATGAGAGAGGTATCATTACGATTATAGGCAATCAAACAGGCATTATCAGCGGCCCTGGTCCATGAATAGTGCTCTGGATGTGGGTTTTCATTGTGAATGGGACGAAGCTTTTCATTGAAAAATTCAGTCCGTTCATTCTTCCGCATTTTATCAGGATCCGCATTCTTAACAAACTGGAATGTAGTTTTGCCAAATGGAATATGAAGTCCGAACTGAAGCTTTTTATTTCCTAATTTCAGGAAATAATCGGCTAATAATTTCTCATTTTCGACAACTACATCCGAATCTTCATCAATCCGGGTCATATCAAAATCATCTTCTGATTCTGATAAAGATGGTTCAGAAGATTTTGAAGTAAGTGAGGGATTATCTTGTTCCGTGAGTTCAGGGAAATCTTCAGCGGGATCTTTGCTTCCGGCTTCGATATCAAAAAGATCATCAAAGTCGGCTGAAATCCCCATGGGATCCGATACAGATTCATTAAATTTTACAATGGGATATGGCATATCGAGTGTTTCCACGCCCAGTAACTCGATCCCAGTTTTAGTAGCCTGAACACGCGCTATCCGAAGCCTGTCATACTCACTGCTGATTCCTATGAATTCTTTTTTTGCCACAATAATAATACGTTAAGTGAGCAATTGTTTAATTCGTGTTTTGTTATTAGCCTGGTTTACAGCCTCGTCGGCACTAATAATCCGCTGCCTCACAAGCCTTTGAAGGTCTTGTTCAAGCGTGTGCATACCATATTGGCTGCCTTCATTCAGCATTTGATAAATTTCGGGAACGTTATTATTTCTTATTGCAGCCCTTACAGAAGGTGTTGCGATGAGTACTTCTTTTGCCAGGATCCTTGTTCCTTCGAGTGTGTTTACAAGCTTTTGACTTATTACGCATGTCAATACATCGGCAAGCCTGTTTCTTACCCTTTCCTGCTCATCTATACGGGTTTCACCGATAATCCTGTCGATACTTTCCATTGCCGAAGCTGTATGAAGTGTGGAAAAGACTTTATGGCCGGAATCGGTTACCTCCAAAGCGTTTCGTATTGCCACGTCATCGCGTAACTCTCCAATTACTACAATATCAGGATCCTGTCGCATAGCCTGTACAATCCCATCCCGGAAAGATGGAACATCCCTGCCAACCTCCCTGTGTCGAATGATGCATTTTTGTGGTTTATGCATCAATTCAATTGGTGAAGCAATGATTACGATATGTCCGCGAACTGAGCGGTTGTTTGCATCAATAATTGTATCTAAAGTTGTTGATTTACCCGACCCGGTTATTCCGGTAACCAGGGTCAAACCATATTTCAGATATTTCAGGCTAAGGTGACGTGCAACCTCTGGATGAAGGTTTAGATCTTTAAACGGACGAATTTCATTATTAATTTGCCTCATGTTCATCCCGAGATTGTCCATATCGAAATAAACGGTAGCCCGGAACCTGCGGTTACGATCTGTAGAAAGAGAGTATGAGAGGTCTACACTGCGATTTCCAATAAGAACCTCCCTTTGTTCTTCGCCAAGTAGATTTAAAATCAACAGATTGGTTTCATCAAATGATTGTAGGTGGCTCTGATCAATGGGTTTTTTGATTCCATGAATACGATACCAAATTCTGCCTGAGCATCCATCCCCTCCCATATCGATATCAGAGGCTTCAATTGCCTTCATTTTCGTGAGATAATACTCGATATGCTTCCTCAAGCTGCGCCTGTGTTCAGCGGGCATTTCGATAAGCACATTAATCATGAATTGAATACGGTCAATCCCTCGCAGCTCTTCCGGGATTTTGGAAAGTATTGTAACAAGACGTTCCTGTAAATTATCTTTTACAAGGGTTTCCATGAGAAAAAACGTTGATTGCTGATTATTGACATTTTGTTGTGCGGAAGCAGATTATTTTTGCCTGGGTAAAAAATTTCCTGTTCTGCATTTCGGCAAGAATTACCATAAAGATGATAAGGAGCCTGTAAGACCGGCTTTCGAAAAACCGCATAACTTCATCCCGTTTAAATCTCATAACAGCGGTAGGTCTTGTTGCTACAAGTGGTCTGCAGTGCTGATTTTAATTAAATAAGAAGTTTTCCCGGTAAAAATTACCGGGTTTTACGAATGCATATTGAAAGCATTTTTATTTCTGCCACAGAATTACCCCGAAAGCGAGTATTAATGTTCACATTAAATTAAAAAATCTTAATATAAAATCCTTATAAAAATGCACCTCATGATTTTTAATTCCTTGAGCAGGTTTAAACCAGGAAAAGAGCTCATTCTGACCAGTAACTATACCGGGAGCATGAGCAAAAATGTAATTCCCAAATCATTGGTCGTCAAGTGTAATAGCCATTACTTCTTCAATGGTGGTAAATGCATTTTTAATTCTCAACCTGCCGGAAGCTCTCAGGGTCAGCATGCCGTTTTTGATTGCATGCTGCCGTAAACCATCTTCATCTATTTCACTTCCGGCTTCAAATATCAGTCGCTGTATTGCTCTGTCAAAATAAAGTGCTTCAAAAATGGCTATACGCCCGCTGTATCCATTATTGCACTTATCACAACCAACCGCTTCGTAGAATGTATTTTCTTCAATTTCCTGCTCCGTGAATCCAAGGTTCCGTAGTGGTTCTTTACCCGGATTTTCAATTGGCCGTTTACAGTGATTACATAATTTTCTCACAAGGCGCTGAGCCATAACCAGGTTGATTGCATTTGCAATCAGAAATGGTTCTACACCCATTTTGAATAATCTGGCAACAGCGCTGGGTGCATCATTGGTGTGCAGGGTGGAGAATGTAAGGTGTCCTGTATTTGCCAGTTTTATAGCAATTTCAGCCGTTTTTAAATCCCTGATCTCACCGACAAGTACGATATCGGGGTCATGACGCAGAATGCCTCTCATAGCCAGGTCAAAACTCATGCTTTCCGAAATTTTCAGCTGCCTTGCACCTTTAATCAGGTATTCAACAGGTTCTTCAATGGTAAGTACGTTGAATTCCGGATTCATTACCGAATGCAGTGCGGCTACAAGAGTTGTTGACTTACCGGAACCGGTAGGCCCGGTAATGATGACAATACCGGATGGTTTGCGAATCGCTTTTAAAAAATCTTCGTGAGCCTTTGTCTGTAGGCCAAGCTTATTCAGGTCGGTAATCACTTTTCTGTCATCCAGCACCCGGATTACGATGGATTCCAGCTTGCGGGTGAATTCTTCTCCAACCATGGGCATGATCGACACCCGGAACCGGATATTTGTATTGTCGATTCTTCGTTGAATGTAGCCATCCTGTGATGAGTCTCGTTCGAAACGATCAATATTGATGGCTTTATCTTTAACAACAGCAGAAAGGGCTTCCGGCTTTACATTTGGCTGGGCATGCCACAGGCGAAGCCTGCCGTCAAGACGAAATAAAATATCGGTAACATTCTCTTTACCGGGAATGATATGGATATCACTTGCACCCATTCGTACTGCCTCAATGAGCATTCCCTCTACAAGGGAGTTGAGCATACTTTTATTGATCTCAGCATCCAGTTCTTCCTCATCAAGCTCTGGTGTGGAAAGCTCTGCATCCTCAAATTCAATGTCATCAAGTATTTTCAGGAATTCATTGCGCTGTTCGTAAACCCAATTGATGATTTTATCAATCGATTCGTACTTGCAATATGTTAGCTCATACATCTTGTAAGGCAATTCTGAAGCAAGAATGGAAATCTTAGGATCCGTTGGATCAGCGCAAGCCAGTACAATAAGATTTTTGTCGGCTTTAAAGGGGACAGTTTTTTTGTAAATCATCTCATCCACAATATCCTCAGGAAGTGTATCCATGAGCTTCCGGATGGTTTCAGCCATTTTTTTGGAGGGTTCTGTGTCAACCATTACCTCGCGGAAAGCATAAAGCCGAGAAATGGTTTTCATAACCTGGTGCCTGTCAGCACCAAAATCTTCAATAACAATTGCACTAAGTCTCCGGCGAACAGAAACGGGTTCTTCCTGATGGGTTTTTAATGCCTGCTGAAGCTGGCTTTCTGTGATGATACGATTATCAATGAGAGCATCACCAAGCCGTCGTCGTGCAAAAAACGTATTTTTTTTAAGAGTATTCATTAACGGGTTTGTTCAATTGAACTGAAAAAAAGGGGCTGTAAATGATATAAAATTCGATTTATAAAAATGATTTGAGTCAGTACTGTTAATAATAGTAGTAAGAGAAACAAATGGTTGATCAATGCCAAATTACATACAGATGATGTAATTAAGAAAATGTTGTAAACATTAAATATATAAATATGTAAATAACTGTTTATATATTATTTAGATTACAATTTAATTTAAAAGTTACGTAAAAAACTTTTTTCAAAAGAATTTGTAGTGTCGGTATTCTTCTGAATTATGGAATTTCAATATAGTTTAATTTCTCTTCAATCAAACTTTTCAGCGAATCATCTTCTAAAATCAACGTAAGATAACTGCCTGGGCAAGAAGTGCCTGCCCAATCTTTGTGGCCGGAAATATCCTCTGCCGAGAGTCCGTATTTCTGAATTGCCATTGCCATAACAGAGGCGATGGCATTGATTTGTTCGGCAGAAGGTTCCTGCAGGTTGTAATTGCCTATCACACTAATCAGCAAATGCCCTCTTGTATCATAGGTTGTGTTCGTGTCGCCTGCATATTTGGGATTTCTTCCCTCATAAATGTTACCATCCAGATCTATGAGATAGTGGTAAGGCACATCCCACCAATTTCTGTCAGACATCCCCCAGCTTAAAAGCCTCCGCAGAAGCTGCACGGGATCATCGGTGTGGGTAACAGGCTCTGTACTTCCTGTATGATGAAGTGTAATTTTATTGATCCTGTGAGGCACTCTAAGGCGGTTTGACACATTGCCGGTATTTCTGGCGGCAGCCCGGGTTACCGGCAGTGATGTTGTTGTAGCAATCTCAAACCGGGCGAGGCTGTTGGAGTTGTTAATATCCAACACACCAATATGAAATCCATACCAATTCAGGGATTCGGTTTTCTGAAGAGTCAATTTTTCTGAAACTCCATTCCGGTAAAGGCTGATTCGCACAGAAGATGATTGAGTCTTCCTTTCTGTCGAATCTTCGGATGATACTTCTGAAGAGTGAACAAAATCGGGTGGCCCGAATGCGTGCAGTGCGTCATCATAAACGATGGTTAAATCCCTGAATCGAAGGGTGTCACCCGGTAAAATATTCATATGAATGGCATTGGCATCCATGCCTGCAGGCGCACTGTCTGCCCATTTATCCCGGGGTATGATCACAGTATCATAGTCACCATTATTTTGGTCACTACTTTGAGGGGCTGAAAGATCTAACTGATACGCAGTACTCTCGATGCCGATTCTGTTGACGGCTGTTACAATGATATTAACGGGCCTTATCATGGCATCACCGCCATAATAGACCGTTTCGATCCGTGCAGCAGGTACAATTTCTGTTTCCCACCGGTCTTGATATTTTTTGCGTACTACATACCACCGTACATCATCAAAAGCTTCTCCAGGCCGTAAATACAGCGACCAGTAATGATTGTAATCATGAACAGAGACATTTGGCTTTTGAGGGCGGTGACTCATGATCCAGGGAGATGATGGAATAATGGATGTTTGCGCATGAGGGCCGGCTGCCAGGTTCCTGTTGATATTTCCGGAGTTTTCCATAAATGTGCGCATACTGAAGTGCACCATGCCGCTAACCCCTGGAAATCCGCGGGAAGTATAAACCTGTCCGGTGATTTCCTCGAGCGGCCACGTGATATTTGTAGTGCGTAAACGGCTTGTGTACAAACCCGGCCATATATGGCGGTTGTGATCGTTTTGCTCTACCCACCACTGCAGCATTACCGGAAACGGCTGGGGTATCTGGTTCATTCTGTAATAGAGCTGGGGGGTAAAATAATCCACCCAGCCCTCTTTCAGCCACAATCGTGCATCGGCATAAAGTTGTTCGTATGCATCGAATCCGGTGGTATTTTCAGGGTATCCCGGACGCCAGATTCCAAAAGGGCTGATTCCAAATTTTACATATGGCTTTATCTGTTTAATACGCACAGACAACTCTTTCATAAGCGAATTCACATTTTCCCTGCGCCAATCGGCGCGGGAAAGAGTTGTGCCGGCCTCTATTGCCTGCTGCCAGCTGAGGCTGTCAGGGAAATCGGCGCCATTCGCGTAGGACGGGTAAGGATAGAAATAATCATCAAAATGGACGCCGTCGATATTATATCGCTCCACCACATCGAGTATTACACTGATCGTGTGTTCTTTCACCTCAGGCAGGCCCGGATCCATCCATAAAAAATCACCGTATGGATGAACATAATCCGGGTTGGTTCTGCTGATGTGGTCGGGCGAGATCTCCGACCTGTTTGTCGGGTGCAGGGCCCGGTATGGATTGAACCACGCGTGAAGTTCGAGCCCGCGCTTATGTGCCTCACTCACGGCAAATTCAAGCGGGTCGTAAGCGGGCAGAGGCGCCTGGCCCATTTTACCCGTAAGATAGTACGACCATGGTTCAAGAGGCGAGTTGTACAGTGCGTCGGCTGCCGGCCGTACCTGCAGAATAATCGCATTAAAGTGCAGGGCAGCAGCCCGGTTCAGAATATCGATCATCTCCTGTTTCTGCTGGTCAACCGTAAGGCCGGGAGCGGAAGGCCAGTCGATATTGGCAACGGTGGCAACCCAAACCGCACGAAATTCCTGTCTCGGTTCAATCCATGCCGGAGTCTTCACTTCATCAGATTCTATTATCTGTGCAGGAATAGAATCTGCCGGGGCTGTTTCATATTCTGCAACAGGTTCCGGAACCGGCTTGGTTGTACGGCAGCTGAAGTAAAACAAGCTGAAAACCGTCAGGGTTAAAATAATAAAGAATGGAGATTTTTTATGGAACATCCCGGATATGTTGACACTTAATGAAATTAAAAGAGCAAATAGTACGTTTTTTTCAATACAGAAACCAATGATTGTAAAATTCAAAACAGGTTTTTCTCAGTCCGCACAAATTTTTTGGGGGCTAAAATTGATACTCATAAGAATGAGTTAGTAGTCATTTTTTCCCTTGTGGCTCTTTTTTGATTTATGCTGGGTTGAGCAATGGAAGACGGGCAGGCTTTGTGTTTAATGACTTATCTTGAATTCACACTTCTCGTTTTAATTTGTTAAAACTGTTTTTAAAAGTATTTTCATTATATGAAGCGAAACATTTTTTACGGTTACTGGGACCATGAAAGCGGCCCGGAAGGAGGGAGGGAGTTTCTCAGCCATGTAAATGTGGGTAAATCCCGTTCCAGATCGGTTCGGAATATCATCGATCAGGGAATTCCCGCTATTCCGATTATTACAGGCTTTCAGAGCAGTGATCCGGCCCGCAGCTGGAGAGACCGGCTATTGGATTCTGTTTCCTTCTTTAACGATTTCTCCAGCGAAGATATACCTTGCATATTGCTGATCGATGAGCCCTATGAAAAGGGATGGAAGCAGAAACAGCTCGAAACACTCATTGACCTTTCCAAAGAAATTATTGGCGATCAATTCAAATACGGATATACGGTTACGGAAGGAAACGTACGGTACCAGAGGGATACAGAACTGCCTCAGAATGCAGATTATATATTTGTGAATTACTACCCATTCCGGACGGATCCTGAAGAAGATAAGGTGGGTAGCACGCAGGCAGCTTTTACCCGGGAATTTGGGCGCACGATAAATGCCCTGAGAAGTAAAGCGGGAGAAAAGACGCGTTTTGGAATTACCGGACAGGCGTTTTTCGGACAAAAATGGAGAATTCCGCCTATTGATTCCCCATTGTGGTATGCTGAAGCCGTACTGAGCCACGAAGAGATCGACATATTGCTTTGGTTCGAATGGTGGAGAAACAATGCTCCCTGGCAGGGCACAAGGGTAATGCCAGCGTTATATGAAAAACAGCAGCAGGCATACCGATTGCTTGTTTAGCGCTCTCCTTCGAATTAATAACACATTACGATTATAAAAGCACAACGAACTGGAAGCGATAGCAAGCTTGCCAGTACCGGGGCATGCAGTTCGGCCAAGTTAGACTCAGGCCTCTCATAGGCCATATTAACCGACATTCATAATAGTAGGATTTACAGGGAGTATTGTTTAGCTTTTCGAAAATATCGAACCAACCTGTCATCCATGTTAAAAAAAGCTATAATTACAGTACTATCAATAGTATTCTGTTTTGGATTTTCAATGGCCACTGTGGCGCAACATAGTCATCATAACCACAGCCACCATCACTCACACGATCACACACACCATGCGAATGAGAATATGGATATGGCGCATCACCACGAGCATGATCCTGCGGCATCCGATGACATCCCCAGGCAGGTAAAACTGGTTACAGGCCAGGGCGAGTTCATTTTTTCGTGGGATGAAGGATTAACAGATGCGTTTCCTGAAGATGCCCGGGAATTTGAAGCGGGAATGCATGGCGGTTTTACTGAAGATCCGGAAACGGGAATGGTATATACCGGAATTCCGGGGTACGGCTTGTGTTCCATCAGCCCTGATCTTACAAAATGGAGCACCATTGGTACGGATTCGCGGTTAAAGGATAATATTCACGGCATTGGTTTCTTTGTACATAAGGGTGAAAAATACCTTGCCCTGGCACAAGAGGGTAAAAGGGTGCTAATAGTCACGCTGGATGGCAGCATTGTGAGTGAAATTGTGAAGCCGGAAGGCACCGAATTTACATTTGAACAAGCCAATAAATTCTTCGCATCCCCGGACAGTAATTTTGGGGTAACAGATGTGACGTACTTAAACGGCATTATATATGCAGCCCATGGCTATTCCAATGGCGATTTTGTATTGACGATAGAGGAAAATAATGGTGTTTGGAGTTGGGGAGAATTAGCCTGGGGAGGGAAAGGAGACAACCCGGGGCAGTTTCAAACAGCGCATGGTATATATGCCCATGAAGAGCATATTTTTGTAGCCAACAGGGCCGCAGGGCAGGTTGTGAAATTTACCGGTGAGGGTAAATTTGTGAATACTTTCAGTGATATACCGGATGGCAGCCTCATTTGTAACCTCTCTTATAAAGATGAACATTACTTCCTGAATGCTTTACAGGCTATTGGTGACCAAAAATCTGCTCCTATCTATGTGCATACAGATGAGGAACTGGTATCGACCATTGTTCCCGGAGATCTGGATATTCCTGACCTGACGAATATTCACCAGGTTTGGCCACATATTGTGACAGAAAACGGATCAAAACAACTGTATCTGCTCGTCCATGGCTGGAACAAAGGCAAGTTCGCCGTCCTGAAAATGGAAAAATAGAATATCCATTTCCTTCGCGCCTTTTTATGTTTTGGTATTACCACAAATGTAATGAACATTGCTAAAAAGGCGTTGGGACAGAAGACCGGGGACAGAAGACCGGGGACGGAGGACCGGGGCCGGGGGCACGTCCACAAGTAAGGTGCGATTGTCCACAGGCAGAATCTGTATCCAGTATAAACATAAAATCAGAAGATTTGATGGGACTGTTCAGGTAAGAGATAATTTTTTAAAAAAATGAGCCTGGGTCAAGTTCGCTATCCACTTCGTCAAGCATGCTCTACGAATTTTTAACATAGTAGTGACTTCGAGGATCGGGAAAGCTACGATGACACCGGGACTCGAACCCCGGCCAATCGATTATGAGTGGATGTATAAATTGTTTATATGTATCCTGATGGCCGTTTTTCATGAATCTGTACCCAGCGATGTACCACAAATAATGATCACGGATGAAAGGGATTCATTTACCCGTTATGGCTCAGCTTCTGAGTACGCGCTCCAGCTTTTCGCAGGCCTCTGTATGTTTTTTAGAACTCATTCTTTTAAGGTTCATCATTTTCCATTGCACTGCAGGAAGGTGCCGGATCTCTTTGACCGGGAACAGATCCCATTCAGGTGATTTTCGTTTAAAGCTAAGTATAAACTCACGTTCTTCTTCATTGAAATCATTGTTCAACTTTTGGATTGTCATTTTCCAGGTCTTCACCAAATCATCCAGTGGAACAGGATCAAACGCCATTCCTTCGAATGATTCCTGAAACGTTTCACCAAGGTCGCTTTTCAGTTGCGGGTCAAGCAATTCAGCTATCGGACGATTATGGCTTAAAAGATAGACAATAAAGGCCTGTCTTGTTTTATCTGTGATTCCTTCATTTCTATAAAGATGATAAATATCATACAGATCACGTGGATGCTGCCGATCTAATGCGGCACATAGTTTACCACCATATAAATCCTCAAAAGACAGAGTCCGGATGTCAATACTCCTGCCAAACATGTCTTGTGCTTTTGAACAGAGTTTCAAAGTTTCTGAAGGAAAAACAACTCCACGAATGGTTGTATTAGGCTCAATTTTAATGGATGTCCCA
>SKKO01000286.1 GCA_007123715.1 Balneolaceae bacterium
CAGAGCATCAGTGTCATCAATCTCAGCTTTATATACTGAAAGGCCATTCAGTGAAACCTCTGATATTGTATGTGCAGCACGAATTATCTTTGGCAACTGATCATCAAATGAACCGCTTAAGACTCCCACATCCATATCGGCATCCTCTGTAATCAATACATCCCTCCCTCCGCGGTTTATCTTCACATAACTGGAAGTTGTTTCAGGAAAAAAACTACTGCTTTCCGGAGATATGGTTATGGTTAATTGATCAATATTCGAGATACGCTCACTATTTTTACGGGCAATGTGATCCGATAATTGTTCCGCCGATGGCTGGGCCAAGGTAACCTGCGAAACGATCAATAAGAAAAATAAAAGATATAGCGCAGATTGTTTAGTACTCGATTGGGTCATAATGAATCTCAAAGCATAAGGATTATTTGAAAGCAGTAAGATATATTGTAAAAAAAATATGAATAATAATACTGAAAATGGAATGACAAACTACAAATCGTTATTGTATAAGTATAAAATGTAAGCGATATGCCTGAAGATGACATCTTTACAGCCATGATTAAAGAAGAACTGAATCAGTACAACCATTTTTTACTGACTAAACAAAAAGAATGGTTAAAAAAAGGAGAATACAGTAAAATGGCACAATATTCACTGAAGCAAATACGGATAATGGGCGTATTTGTAATATTCTCTATACTGATATTTTCCCTTGCGAGTGTTTACCAATTCATTGATTATGGGAATAACGGAGAAACTTCAGGCCTGGTACTTGGCCTCATCACATGGGCATTTGTAATCTTTTCAACCATTTACTATACAAGAGATATTGCTGTAAAAAAAAGGAGTATGGAAAGAATATTAAAACTCTTGAAAGCAAGAAAAGAATACATGAAAAACACATAAATCTGAATAAATCAACAAGTCATGAAAAAAATGATTTCAGCAGCACTCATTATCGCAGGTGTTCTTCTTCTCTATTTTGGATACCAGGAATATCAGTCAATCAGTTCAGAAGTCGAAGAGTTTCTGACCGGTTCTCCCGACAGCAGTTCTATGTGGATGATGATTGGCGGTGCAGCTGCAGTTGCAGCCGGCCTTGTGGGATTCTTCTACAAAAAATAATAATACTGTTTAATCAGCTCTTAAATTTATGCTTGAAAGAGGTGACTCAGACAAATTGATGGATATTCAATCGAAAGCAGTACCGGCTCTAATTTTGATTACCGGAGTTGCACTATTATGGCTTGGCAATCAGGAATTTCAACAGTTTCAGGCTGAAGTAGAAAATTATGTTACCGCAAGGCCTGATAACCGTACGGTCTGGCTTATTATTTTTGGTACAGCTGCATCGATAGCGGGAGTAATCGGGCTGATACGAGATCGACTAACTTAATCTGCACATAATGCCGGATTAATTTTTACCCTGCTTGAGCTTTTCAACAGATTCATCCATATGGCGAAGCAATTCCCACTTATACATGCCTGCATTGTGACCATCGTCCCATGTAATTTTCAAAGCATGATTGCCCACCGGGTCTGCAGAAACAACTTTATACACACGCGTGGGATTCACCATGAATAGCTGTGGCTCGTACCTGCCCATTAACTCATGCCCGCCCCTACATGTAACACATGGGCAATTTTTCCGCAGGCCAAAAAGCGGGAGTTCTGTTTTATGCCCGTCAGCCCATTTAACGGTGAATATTTGTTCACTATTCCCCACATCTATCGAAACCGGGATATATCTGTTTTCCATTGATTAAATCTGTTTGCAGTTCGCAATGACACTCAGTAACATTAATTGTAGAAAAATACGTTCTATTTATGTGGATATTAAGCCTATTCTTATTTTTTATTGCATTATTTGGTGCATATACGGGAAATCAAAACTGGTTTCGTTTCGATTTGCTAACAAAGGCAAATGTACTGAATACTTCATTGGTTGTACTTGTGACTTTTACAATTTTAATGATCCTGTATGTAATGGGATTTTTCCCGCAGTCCATAGCAGCCCCGTTCATGATGGCCTTCTACTCCTTTCTGGCAGGATTTTTTGCAGGCTATGCCAACAGACTGTTGGCTTATCGCAGAAAAGCAGGCTCTATACTATACCAATACCGTTCATTTTGGATTGACCACGCACCAAACCTGCTTGCTATTGTACTGATCGTTTATGGATTATACAGAACATCCATACTTATAGAACTGCCCACAACAGGAATTCGTATGACATCAGGGCTTTCACTGATGAGTTTTGGATTTTTTACCTGGACACTAAAAGTAGTTCCCGAATTCCGGTCAAAAGGTATTTTGTTTCTGGACCGGTTCATTCACTGGAAAGAGATTATTGCCTGGAGCTGGCAGAGTGAGATGTTGATTGGCATTGAATTTATAGCCCGTGAAAAGAATAAAAATAAAAGAATAAAGGAATTTTTTACCTCCATCCCTGAAGATGAAAAAAAAGAAATCGAAATGGTTCTTAAGTCAAAAATGGACGAGTATGCCGAAGACCGAAAAAAAATGCTGTTTCAGGAAGATGATGATTAATTGAACCGCTGATGTTCAACCAACATACAGCGGTTTTCTATGTAGAGGTGTCCGTTAGCTTCTGCATACTCTTTTGCAGAAGGTGTGCTTACGTCAAGCTGTGTCCAGATAGCCGGTTTTTTATCCTTACTCTCTGACCAGTTTACGATATCCCGTACCATCTCCACTGTATATCGTTTATTTCTGAATATATCCACGATATCAATCCTTATTTCATCGGGTATATCGAATACAGACGGGTAGCAGGTTCTGCCAAATACTGAAGATTCATTCGGATTTACCGGAACTATTTCATAACCAACATCAAGCAGATATTCTGAGATTATATAGCTGGTACGGTACTGTTTCGAAGAACAGCCAATCACGGCTATCGTTTTTGTATAAGACAACAATTCTTTAATCGACATCTGCTAAGCTGGTGATAGGGTTAATCTATTCATAATTCCGGACAAAATTGGTTATCTTTCACGTTCATTAAAGTAATAATCAAACAAAAAATGTTTTGTCACAAGTAAAAAATGGTGATACCGTACAGGTACACTACACTGGTACACTGGATAACGGAGAAATTTTTGATACTTCTAAAGAAAGAGAACCGCTCGAATTTACATTGGGCCGGGGCCAGCTAATTCCGGGATTTGAAAAAGCTGTATTAGGTTTAACTATCGGGGATTCTACGAAAGTAGACATTCCAAGTACAGAAGCCTACGGTGAGGAACGTAAAGACCTGATCATTCATGTTCCCAAAGATCAGCTCCCCGATGACGTAACACCGCAAATTGGAATGCAGTTACAGGTAAATCAGCCCAACGGCCAGCCAATACCGGTAAGAATTACCGAAGTGGGTGAAACTGAATTAACATTGGATGCCAACCATCCATTGGCTGGTAAAGACCTTACTTTCGAGATTGAACTGCTTGGTGTTTCGTAACATCAACTACCTATACCTATATGTAACAAGCCGGTTTAGTGTAACAAACAATAAACCGGTTTTTTTATGGATACTATAAACTAAATATTTATTGCATGGCCGATTTTAGTAAAAAAGGGACGGTAAGTATTACCTCACCGCTTGGACTCACTCCTTATCTTGAAAAAGAAACCAGGGAGCTTGGTTTCCATATTTTCAATAAAAGAGATACCGGCCTTGAAATTACAGCATCACTAAACGAATGCATTTCCCTGAACTACTGGCTTCGTACAGCACATCGTATTCATTACCTCATTGATGAGAGGGAAATAACAAATCCTGACAAACTCCGAAACTGGATCAAAACCCTCCCCTGGGAAGAATGGATTCCTGATGACGGATACTTTACGGTTACTTCCCGTGTTGATCATCCTTCCATCGATAATGACCAGTACGCAAACCTGGTGGTTAAAGATGCTGTCGCCGACCGGATCCGGTTTAAAAAAGGCCGGAGGCCCGACAGCGGGGCTGATCTCAATAAAAATGTCCTTTTCCTTTACTGGACAGCTGAAAAGGCAAGGATCTTTATGGACACCTCCGGTGAATCACTTTCCCGGCGCAACTACCGAAGCTTATCTTCATCGGCACCAATGCAGGAGACACTAGCCGCAGGAATTATTGCAGCGACAAACTGGTCTCCCGGTATGCATTTCATAAATCCCATGACCGGCGGCGGCACACTCATCATTGAAGCTGTGATGAAAGCGATGAACCGTGCACCCGCATCATTGCGTAACAATTTCGGATTTATGCATATACCCGGATTTGATGAAAATATTTACAGCAATGTCAGGGACCAGGCCAAAAAGCAAACGGTTAAAAATCCTGAAGGAATGTTCATCGCCACAGATAATGACCCGAATGCCATCTTTACTGCGAAAAAAAATGCACAGACTGCCGGAGTTGACCACATGATAGAATTTGAAACTTGTGATATTGAACAGACCACAGTACCAGATGGAAATGGCGTTATCGTTGTGAACCCACCCTATGGCATACGTTTAGGTGATAGCCGTGATTTGCGTCCGCTTTACAAACTGACCGGTGATTTCATGAAGTCAAATGGTGCCGGTAAAACCGGGTATGTGTTTACCGGTAATTTGGCACTGGCCAAAAAAATTGGCCTGAGAGCTGCCCAGCGTACATTATTTTATAACAGTACGATTGAATGCCGTCTGCTTGAATTCCCCCTCTACCATGGAAGTAAATAAAAAGGTGATACTGTCGTGTCAACAGTAAAATAGCATGGAAGTCATCCATTGGTTGATGTATAGACCTGAAAAGACGGAAGACCGAAGACGGAGGACGGAAGACGGAGGACGGAAGTATACGATGAAACTGGTTTATCAACGCAATTTAATGATTTCTAATCGGACTAAGGTTTGACTGCTTTCTGGTTTTCGGAGCAAAAATCGGTCTTCAGTCCCTGCTTTATTAGCAAAGTTCTAACCACTATAAAAGATGATCCTTGTGTTTTTTAACAAACGGCAACGTAACGTCTAATCAAAATCAACCGGATGTATTTGAAAACCGGGCAATCGAAATTCCATCACGAACAGACAGCATAACCTGTTCACAATCTTTATCCTCATGTACCATCAAATTAAATTGATGAATGGCTTCTGCTTTTTCATTTTTTTGGTCTGGTACATCACCACCCCATAATACGTTATCTGTCACTAAAACTCCCCCGAAGCTAATTTTTTGCTTTAACAGCCTGTAATAATTTGGGTAATTGATTTTATCGCAATCAAGATAAATCAAATCAAACTTGCCTTTGAGGCTTGGAATCACTTCAAGTGCATTTCCTATAATCTGAACAATGATCTCATTATAAGGAGGCTCAGAAAAAAAAGGCTTTGATATCAACTGATAATGCCGGTTTATTTCTATGGTTGTAAGCTCAGTTCCCTTGTCCATGACACCTGCCATCATGATCGCTGAATAACCGGTAAATGTACCAATTTCAAGTACACGTTTCGGTTTTAAAAGGCTTACGAGCATTCGAAGAAGCATACCGACCTGGCGGCCGCTTAGCATATCCGTATATTGAAGGTTTTCTTTTGTTGCCTTTATCAGCCTGGTAATAATTTCAGGCTCCGGGGTGGTGAACGATTCTGAATATTTTTCTACTTTGATTTCGGTAAATCCCATAAACAGTTGTCATATTTAATTCTGAAAACCCTGCAAACAGTATATGATATGGTTTTAAGCTATATACTGTACATAAGCAGGATAACTTACTTATTCGAATGATAAAAGAGTGAAACATTCAAAAACTGAATACGAATTTATTGCAGCAAGAGAATCCAGGTGGTTCATTACGGTTTTTGACGGATATGTTCGAAACCTGTTCTGGCGCCGGTTCCATCAGGTATGGGTTAAGCAGGAATATTACCCCTCAAAGTTCTCTAAAAGCATTTATTATCTGAATCATACATCCTGGTGGGATGGTCTTATACCTTTCTTGCTAAACCAAAAGCTTTTCAGGCAAAAGGCGAGGGCTATGATGGAAGACCGGCAAATGAAGCAGCACACTTTTTTTAAAAAGATTGGTGCCTTTTCTGTAAATCTGGAAAGTTCACGTAATACCCTCACTTCACTGCGATATGCTGTTGAATCTATGGAAAGGCCCCATTCTTCGTTATTCATCTATCCTGAGGGAAAAATTGTACCCTTTTCAACAAAAAAGCCTGATTTTAAAAAAGGGCTGGCCTGGATTGCTTCGAAATGCCCCGATGCAGATTTTGTTCCTGTAGGAATATATATCCATACTGCTGCAAGTGATAAGCCGGAACTCTTTTTACAAATCGGCAATGCTGTTGATATTCAGGCTGAAAAAAATCATGATGTACTTAATGAAATCCTGGAAATAAAACTTCAGAATTTGATTTTGGAACTGGTTGACGGGTCTTTCACAAATAAGGAAAATTTCAAAAAACTCATTTGAAGCCTGGATTAAACCCTATCAAAAATCAATTGCTTTTTCACCTTCATTACTTTCCACGGCTTTTTCAATGATCTGAATAATATGCATGCCTGTTTGAGGCAATACCGGAGGTTCACACTTATTTAAAATCGAATTACGTAACTCTTCATAAAAGAATGGATAATTGCCCGGCCTCGTTTCAACATTTTCTTTTTTGAGATCTCCGTCAGATTCAATGTAAAGTGCCCCCCAATTTTCCTGTGGTTCTTTACCCCAGTCTTTATTTTTCGGGGAAATTCCATTTGCCAAATCTCTCTCTTGCGGATCAAGGCCATATTTTATGAATGACCCTTTCGTTCCCCTGAGAATAAATCTCGGAGTATCTTCCGGCACCAGCATGCCGGCACGCAGCATGACTTTAATATCGGGATAAAACAACATCAGGTCGAATCTGTCATCTGCATCACCTCCACGCTGTGCACTGATGTCGGCATAAATCTTACCGGGAAGCCCGAATAACATCAATGTCTGGTCAATAAGATGTGGTGAGAGATCATAAAGAATTCCGCTGCCGGGTACTTCTTTTTCTTTCCAGGCATGATCTATCAATTGGTTTCTGAACCTGTTATAAGTCGATTCAAATTCCACTATTTTCCCAAGCCGGCCACTTTCTATTACTTCTTTTAGTGTCAAAAAATCACCATCCCATCTTCGGTTTTGAAAAATAGTAAGGATCAGTTTATTATCTGATGCCAATTTGATCAGTTTTTTTGCCTCTACACTCGTAACTGTAAATGGCTTTTCTACTACCACGTGTTTACCGGCATTCAATGCCGCGAAGGCTTGCTCAAAGTGTACTGCATTTGGGGATGTAATAATTACCAGATCTAGCTGGTCATCTTTAAGCAGGTCTTTCATATCCCGCACGAGCCTGGCATCCGGGAAATCGAGCTTTGAATCGCTTTTATTTCTTTGCAAAATCGAACGGACAGTGAATCCTTCGGCAGCTTTAAGCAAGGGAACGTGGAAAAACTTTGCTGATTTTCCGTATCCTACGATTCCTGTATTTATGGTTCTGTTCATATTTCTACTTCAGTTTGTTTTGCTGATCTTCCAAACGACGGCATCTCTGCCCTCAAGAACGGTTTCAAACGTTAATGTATCGTTTACTGCATCCACTGCAGACCTGGTTTGGCGGGTTAGCTCCGCAAGTTCAAATGAGCCATTTTCATTTGTTCTCATCGTAATTTCGACCGTTTCGTTTTCTGTTCCATGATTAACTACAAAAAGCAGCCATCCTTCATCATTTTCCTGAAGCCTGACTGTTACCGGCGATTCTGATCTGCCATCATGGGAACTGGTAACCGTTTTACTGACTCCGGCCCAATCAGAAAGCCCAAGAATAAATTTTACATTTTCATCAACCAGTTCCGGATGATTTGCCATTCCCATAAAGGTGCCAATCATCATTGCTTCTCCCTCACCAAATTTATGAACAGTAATAGCGGGATCTCCGGTCATATCGAACCGGGCCAGCACATCAACCTCATTACCGGGCATCGGGGTCACAGTAGCTCCGTATAATGTACCTGTTAGTACACCTGCATCCCCCAAATTTTGAGTGGCAGGATGGTCATAATCTGTCCGTGTAAAGGATAGTTTGCCCTCCCTCATCCATACTTCTTTTTCGCTGACACCAAAAACTTCACTCAGACCCATACCGGGAATTCTGTCGGAAGCGTAGCCTCTCTCATCATTCCATGCAAGCCGCGCTTCAGCTGCTACAAAACCACCATTCTCAACAAATTGCCGGACTCCGTCGGCAGCCTGACGTGTAAACATCAGAGACCATGGCAATAAGATCAATTTATACTGAGAGAGATCACCATTTTCCAAATCTCTGCGGTGAATAAAATCTACAGGGATATTATTCTCTGCGAACACCCTGTAATATCCAATTAATGAGTCGTGATGTCCACCCGGAAATTCGAACCTCCGTTGTGCCCCACCTACCATTTGTGAAAGTGGATTATAGACGATCGCAACCTGTGATTTCTCAGGTTGTGATTTTAAAAACAGGTTTTGATTTTCATCAACAATTCGCGCAATCGTTCCTGCATGAACAGCCCGTTCTGTAACCGACCCATCCAGGTTTACCAGTCCGTATCCGCCCGATTCGTAACCTGAAGACATGGGATAGTAGGCATATATATTCACTGCTTTCGCCCCTTTTGCGATAGCAGACCAAGCCCATACCCGATGATCTCCGGGTGTTACCGGATCACTGATGAGCAGGGCAATTGTTCCGATTCCGGCCTGTAATTCACCTACGTACCAGCCTCCCTTCTCTTTGTTGGCACTCCGGGCAAAATCCATCAGATTCATGACCCTCCATGCCGGCCAGTGACGATCCGGGTGGTTATGTTTCGGGTATAGCGAAACG